>CAMCNQ010000052.1 GCA_945875955.1 Limnohabitans sp. Rim8
TGCTGCTGGGCTGGGCGCTGCGCCACGTCACGGCCAGCCACGCCGCCGTCATCACCGCCTTGCTGCCGCTGGCCACCGCCGCAGCCGCGGCCTGGCTCATGCACCAACGCGCGCGCCTGGGGTTTTGGGTGTTTGCCGCTTTGGGCAGCGCCTTGGTGGCGGTCTACAGCCTGCTGCGCGCAGCACAAATGGGTCACGGTTTTACCCTGACCTGGGCAGATACCTTGTTAGTGGGGGCGGTGGTGGCCGGCTCGCTGGGCTATGTCGCCGGCGCCAAGGTCACGGCCAGCTTGGGCGCAGAGAAAGTCATCAGCTGGGTGTGTGTCATGGCCCTGCCCATCACGCTGCCCGGTGCCTGGCTCACTTGGCCCGAACACGCCGTGGCACCCGCTGCCTGGTTGGCCTTGCTGTATGTCGGTGTGCTTTCCATGTGGGCCGGCTTTTTCGCCTGGTTTCGCGGCCTGTCGCTGGGCGGCCCGCTGCGGGTGAGCCAACTGCAATTGCTGCAACCTTTCATCAGCATCCTGGCCGCCGTGCCTTTGCTGGGCGAGTCGCTGGACGCCATGACACTGGGCTTTGCCCTGGCCGTGGCGGCCACGGTCTTCATGGGCAGACGCATGGCCACACCCAAAGAAGTGCAAGCATGAAAGCCGACTTTCAATCTCTTTTGGCGGCGCTGCCCCAGCCCGCTGGTGCTCACTACCCCTTGGGCACACCCTTTGTCAGCGGCATGGCTCACGGCAGCATGCGCGCAGAACTGTTCGCGCCTGCCCGGTCCTCATTGGGTCGCGACATCCAGCAGCCACACACCCAAGACGAACTCTATGTGGTGCAGGGCGGCCGCTCGACCTTCTGCTTGCGCGGTGAACGGCTGCAGGTTCAAAGCGGCGACCTGCTGTTTGTGCCCGCAGGCGCGCCGCACCACTTTGAAGATTTCAGCCCTGACTTTGTGAGCTGGGTGATTTTTTACGGCGACGCGGGTGGCGAGCGCGAACCGAACGCTGACGCCAGCTGATCCCCGCATTGGATTCACCCCCACGACCGCTCAGAAAAACGACCATGGAAATGCACAACATCCCCTTTGGTGTGACCGACTGGTCCAGCCTGACGCCCGAGCGCCACGCTGGCTTAGAGGGGCATGCGCTTTGGCGCACACAAAACTTCAACCACATCCGTGTTCGGATGGTCGAATACAGCGCAGGCTACGTGGCCGACCACTGGTGCGAGAAGGGGCATGTGCTGCTGTGCCTGGAAGGCAATCTGGTCACCGAACTGGCCGACGGGCGGATTTTCACGCTCCAGCCGGGCATGAGCTATCAAGTTGCCGACCAGGCTGAGGCGCACCGTTCTCAAGCCCCCCATGGGGCCAAGTTGTTCATTGTCGATTGACGCTTTTGAATTGAAGTGAGGCACACCATGCATTGGACCCTGGCCCGACGCGCCGAAAAAATGAACCCCTCGGTGATCCGCGAGATCCTCAAAGTCACCGAAAAGCCCGGCATCATCAGCTTTGCCGGGGGCCTGCCTTCCCCGCAGACCTTCCCCATTGCCGCCATGCGCGAAGCCTGCGAGCGCGTGCTGAAAGACGACGGCCAAGCCGCCTTGCAATACGCTGCCAGCGAAGGCTACACACCGCTGCGCGAATGGGTCGCGCACGACCTGTTCAAACAAGGCATGACCGTCCACCCCGAGCAGGTGCTGATCACCACCGGCAGCCAGCAAGGCCTAGACCTGGTGGCCAAAATTTTGATCGACGCGGGCAGTCGCATCTTGGTCGAGACCCCCACCTACCTGGGCGCATTACAAGCCTTCACCCCGATGGAGCCCAACGTGGTGAGTGTGGACAGCGACGAGCATGGTGTGGACGCCAAGGACCTGCGCGACAAAGTGGGCACCGGAGCCGACAACGCCCGCTTTGTCTATTTGCTGCCCAACTTCCAAAACCCCACGGGCCGCAGCATGAGCGAAGAACGCCGCGCCGCCGTGGCGCAAGTGGCCATCGAATGCGGTCTGCCCATCATCGAAGACAACCCGTATGGCGACCTGTGGTTTGACGCGCCGCCCCCGCCCTCGCTGAGTTCGCGCCACCCGGGCGGCAGCGTTTACCTCGGTTCGTTTTCCAAAATTCTGGCTCCCGGTCTGCGCCTGGGCTATTTGGTGGCCCCCACCGCGCTGTACCCCAAGCTGCTGCAAGCCAAACAAGCGGCCGACCTGCACACGCCCAGCTTCAACCAACGCATGGTGGCTGAAGTGCTGAAAGACGGCTTCATCGAGCGCCATGTGCCCACCATCCGGGCCTTGTACAAACAGCAGTGCGCGGCCATGCTGGCCGCGCTCGAGCGCGAAATGGCCGGGCTGGGCCTGACCTGGAACCGCCCGGTGGGTGGCATGTTTTTGTGGGTGCAATTGCCCAAGGGCCTCAAGGCCACTTCTTTGCTGGCCAAAGCGCTTGAAAAAGGCGTGGCCTTTGTGCCGGGCTCGGCTTTTTACGCCACGCCTGAAGAAGGACGTGCCCACGAAAGCACGCTGCGCCTGTCCTTTGTGACCGCCACCGTGGACGAGATCGCCACCGGCATGACCGCGCTGGCAGCGGCCGTCCGAGAATCGATGCCTCACTGACATTTGATATGAGCACACTTCAAATTTGGGGCCGCATCAGCTCCATCAATGTTCGCAAGGTGGTGCTTTGCGCACAAATGCTGGGGCTGCCCTTTCAACGGTTCGATGCAGGCCTGCAGTACGGCGTTGTGAACACACCCGCGTATTTGGCGCTGAACCCCAACGCCATGGTGCCGGTGCTCCAAGACGGGGCTTACACGCTGTGGGAGTCCAACGCCATCGTGCGCTACCTGTGCGCCAGAGAGGGCCGGTTCTACCCAGCCGACCTGCCCACACGCTTTCACGCGGAACAATGGATGGACTGGCAGCAAACCACCTTGAACCGGGCCAGCGGCGTGGCCTTCGTGCAGTGGATTCGCACACCACAGGCGCAAAGGCAGGCCGATCTGATCGCGGCATCGGTGGCCGCCACCGAACCGCTTTTGGGTCTGCTCAACGCACAACTGCAACACCAGCCCTTTGTCATCGGCCAAGCACTGAGCATGGCCGACATGCCCATCGCCTGCGAAATCCACCGTTGGTGGGGACTGCCGCCCCATGGCCCCGACTACCGCGCCCAATGGCCGCATCTGCAAGGCTGGTACGAGCGCCTGTGCCAACACCCCGGTGCCGCTGGCGTGCTGGATTTGCCTCTGTCTTGAAAGACCCCTACCGCCATGAAAAACCGCGCCTTCCAACAAGTGGACGTTTTCACCGACACCGCCTTTCTGGGCAACCCGCTGGCCGTGGTGCTGGACGGCACCGACCTGTCTGACGCACAGATGCAAAGCTTTGCAGCCTGGACGCAATTGAGCGAAACCAGTTTTGTGCTGCCGCCCACAAGCGAAGGCGCTGCAAAAGGCGCTGACTACAGGGTGCGCATCTTCACGCCGGGGGCCGAGCTGCCGTTTGCGGGCCACCCGACACTGGGGACTGCCCACGCCTGGTTGGCGGCGGGCGGCCAGCCCCGGCAAAGCGGGCAACTGGTCCAGGAATGTGGCGTGGGTCTGGTCCGTTTGAAGTCGGTCGACGGCCGCTGGGCTTTTGCGGCGCCCCCCTTACAGCGCCAACAACCTGCGCCCGCTCTGCTCGCCCAAGTGCAAGAAGCGCTGGGCCTGCAGGCAAGCGAGGTGCTGGCCGCGCAAGACTTGAACAACGGCCCGCACTGGCTGGGCTTGTTGATCGCCTCGGTGGACAGCCTGCTCGCCCTGGAGCCGGACCACGCGGCGCTCAAACGCCTGAACACCAAGGTCGGTGTGGCGGCCAAGCGTGAGCCCGGTGCGGGCGGCTTGATCCGCCGCGCCAACCGCGAAGCGCGCGCCTTTGCCGCTTCCAAGCGCATCACCAACGACCCGACCGATCTGGAAGTGCGCGCCTTTGCCGCCCCCGTCGGCATCACCGAAGACCCGGTCACGGGCAGCCTGAACGCGTCACTGGCGCAGTGGCTGATGGCCGAAGGCCACATGCCCGCCCACTACAGCGCCCGCCAAGGCACCGTGCTGGGCCGCGCCGGTCAGGTGTTCTTGTCGCAAGACGCGCAAGGGCAGGTCTGGGTGGGCGGGGATGTGGTGGGCTGCGTCCAAGGCCTTGTCAACTTGTAACGCCCAAGCTGCGCCGCTGATCACCCCAGCGACAGTTGCCTGCGTCCAGGCTGCGCACAATCGCAGCCCATGGGAACACTTTATTTGGTCCGCCACGGACAGGCCTCTTTCGGGGCCGATGATTACGATCAACTCAGCCCGCTGGGCCGCCAGCAGGCTGTGCGTCTGGGCGAGTACCTGGGCCCCAAGTTGCAAGCCAAGCCAATCCAAACAGTGCTCATGGGCAGTCTCAAGCGCCACCGCCAAACCTGGGAGGGCATTGCCGAAGGCGCAGGCCTGTCACACACCCCAGAGGTGTGGCCGGGGCTCAACGAATACGACAGCCACGCCCTGATCGAGACCATCCACCCAGAAGCTTTGGCCAAGCCGGACACGCCCGAGCTGTACCGGCACCACTTTCGACTGCTGCGCGACGCCCTGCAGGCCTGGATGGCCGGACGCACGCAACCGCGTGGCATGCCCAGCTACGCCGACTTTGTGGGCGGCATCGAGGCAGCCCTGGACCATGTGCGGCAACAGCACACAGGGGACGTGATGATCGTCTCCAGCGGCGGGCCCATCTCTACTGCCGTGGGCCGGGTGCTGGGCACCCCACCCGAAACGACCATCGAGCTGAACCTGCGCATCCGCAACACGGCACTCACCGAGTTCGTGTTCACACCCAAGCGCCACATGCTGCTGACCTACAACACCCTGCCCCACCTGGACAGCGACGCACACAAGGACTGGATCACCTTTGCCTGAAGCAAAGACCCGGCATGAAGGCTGATGGTCACAGGTACATTCCCTAGGCAATACCCCTTGGCTTTGCGGGCAAAATCTGGGCATGAACAGTTCGACCGCTTGGTTGTCCCTCCATTCTTCAGAAGGCGGCATCCAGCTCACCACCACACAAGCTGCAGATGCTGACCGGCTGGCCGGTGAGTTAACGACTCTGCTGGACCAGTGGGCGCTGGCCTCAGCTTTCCAAACCTTGGTGGTGCCCTTGCAAGGCGCCCATGTCGCACTGGTGTGCAATCTCCGGCCCGACTTCAGAGCTCAGTGGATGCCGGGCCATGACACATTGGGTTTGCACGAGAAATTGGGACACACGCCTCAGACCCATGAAGTTTGGGCTCTCGAGCGGGAAATTTGGGTGGCCCTGCTGGGCTCACCCCATCGTTTTCAATTTGCCAGCCTGACATCGCTCTCCTCACACATTCGGGTGCGACGCAACATGGCCTTGGATGCCCGCAAAACCGCGCTGGCTTTCAAAACCGATGCCGCCGAACGGCCACAAGACTTTTGGCAAGACGGCGGCGACGACGCTGGATTTATTTTGCAGCCCGGTCGATGCTTGGTGGATGCACTGACCGCCGCCACCCAACCCGATGTCACGGGCAAACTTTACGATTTTTCTTGCTATCGGGCCACCGAGTACGTCATCTTGCTGGGCATTGCACAAGAGCTCAAAACCGAACATCCCGAACTGCTGGTCGAGTTGCAAAACCTCAATGAAGTCCATGCGGTGCGCTCGGGTCAATTCCATGAGGTCTACCTGATCGAGTACGGCAGCATGGAGGCTCCCTTGCCGGCCCGCTTTTATGTGCCAGGTGACCGCTTGTGGTTTCGCAATCCCGACGAACGCTCATCCGACGTGACTGGCTATGAAGGCTCATGGGTCCTCTACATGGGCGGTGGCTTGTTCAGCAACTTCTGGAAACGCGACTCGCCTTACACGCTCGAGTCCAAGGCCATCGAGATCTTCCATTGGAAAGATGGCGTGTACACGAACGCCCAAGGCGAGTTGCAAATGGACGAGACGGTGGTGGATGCCTTGGTGGCTCAAACCGAAGCCGATCCTGTGGCCCGAAACCAGGTTCTGGCGCGCATGCTGCGCATGCGTGACCCCAAAGGCGTCTACGCCCAGGGCGGCTGCATAGACACCTCACGCGAATACCCTCGCGGTGTCAGCCAGGCCCACTGCGAATTGGTGCTGCCCCAGTTCTGAACAAGGCCGCTGTTCAGCGACGGCTTGGGGCCACTGCATCGGTCAAGGTGTGCATGGGCAAACCGTCCACCTCGGACAACAACTGCGCCAATGCCCGGCCCGCCGCATCAACCAAGGCCTGGCCTTTTTCTGGCGTCGCTGCCGCCGCATTGCCCGCCGCACCATGCGGGTTGTAATCTTGCATTTGCCAGCCCAGCTTGGCAGTCTTGCCGTTGCCCAAAATGGCAAATTCTTGGGCACGGTCTTGCGAGGTGGAATGGAAATTTTGCGCATGCGCCATGCGCACCTGGCCTGGCCTCAGGGCCAACATCATGGAAGTTTCGACATCGCCCGCATGCACCCCAAAACGCTGCTCTTGCGCACTGAAAAGTGCATTCAGATCTTGCCCTTGCGCGTCGTGCAAGGGCAAGTTGAACCAACTCACGCTGTACACCAGCATGCCCAAACGGGCCCGCAAATCACGCGCCACGATGTCCATCACGCTGACCTGACCGCCGTGGGCGTTGAACAACACCAGCTTGCGCACGCCGCTGGCGTAGACCGACTCGCCCAACTCGGTCCACAGGCGGATCACGGTTTCGGGCTTCAGGGTCAAAGTGCCTGCAAAACGGGCATGCTCTGGGCTCAAACCCACGCTCTGGGTGGGCAAAAACAAGGCCGGCAAGTCGGCAGGCAGGTGAGGCAAAGCCGCCTTGACGACCCCATTGACCAAGTCGGTGTCCACCGACAAAGGCAGGTGCGGGCCATGCTGCTCGGTGGCGGCCACAGGCAAGATGGCAATGGCACGGTCCAGCGCCAGCGCCTGAAAATCGGTGGTGGTCCAGTCGGCCCAGAATCTGGAGGGGTTGTGCATGTTGGCTATCTTAATAGGCTTGGCCCAAGGGATTGCGTCCTCTTGCAAGAAAACGCCTCAGACGATGACCTCAAGCGCCAAACGGAAACTTCGCCCAGCCTCCAGTTGGAACTTGGCAGGGGTGTACAGTGCGCTTTTCGGGGTTTCGCCAACCTTCAGGTTGGCGAAAATGGCGGTGTCATTGTGGGAGCGGGTGTTGAACTTTTTGGTGTTGATTTTCTGCCGCTGGGCTCGTCTTCGCATGGCGAATTGGCTGGGGGTCGGGCTGCTGCTGGCCAGTTTGGCAAGCCCCGCTTTGGCCCAAATAGGTTCACTGTTCGGCTCAAAGGCGTCTGCCCCCAGCAGCGCGGACATTTCAGCCTTGTTGGCCCATCAGCCCCAAGTGGTCACGACCCCACAGGTCAGGGCCGAACTCTTGTTGCACGCGCCGCAAGGCCTTCAAGCCGGCCAAACCTTTTGGTTGGGCTTACAAATTCAGCACCAAGCAGATTGGCACACCTATTGGAAAAACCCGGGTGATTCGGGTTTGGCCACCTTGCTCGAGTGGCAATTGCCAGCAGGTCTGCAAGCAGGCGAGATCGCCTGGCCTTTGCCCAGCAAAATTGCCATCGGGACCCTGGCCAACTACGGCTACGAGGGTCAATTGCTGTTGGCGGTGCCCATCACCGTGGCGGTCGGCTTCAAATTCCCAACCGCTGGCCCACTGCCGCTGCAGCTGCGTGCCGAATGGCTGGTGTGCCGCCAAGAGTGCATTCCGCAAGAAGGGCGCTTCAGCCTGACTCTGTCCAGCCCGGCTGCGCAAACCCGCCATGCCAAGGCCTTTGACGAGACGCTGAAACGCAGCCCACTGGCCTTGCCCGAAAAAAAGCAGGGCGACAACTGGCTCACGGGGGCCCAATCCAGTGTGTCTGCCGACGGCAAACAGCTGAGTTTGAGCGTTCATGGATTGCCGGTGAACTGGCATGGCCAAACCCTCAGTGCATTCCCCGTCACGCCCGGGGTGGTGAACAACGCGGCCCCGCAAAACACCGGCTGGACACAAAACTGGCAGGGCGGTGTGTGGCACGCGCAAATACCCGTTTCTGAAGAGCGCAGCGACAGCCCCAAAACCATGCGCTGGGTGCTTGCAGTGGGGCCTGAGTCCTCACCGCAAGCACCGGCCTATGAGGTGCAAGCGCAGATTCAAGGCCCATGGCCCGCAATGCAAAGCGCCGCAGGCGTATCGCCCGAGCTGGCCAAAGCGTTGGCCACCAATGCGCTCAACGCCGCTTTACCACCCTCGACCAGCACCAGCCCGGCGAGCCTGGCCTTGGCCATTTTGGGCGCCTTGGTGGGCGGCTTGTTGCTCAACCTCATGCCCTGCGTGTTTCCCGTCTTGGCCATCAAGCTGCTGGGCTTTGCCCAAACCAACACCTCCCAGGCCCAGCACCGCGCAGCGGGCATGGCCTACACCTTAGGCGTGGTGCTGTCTTTCATGCTGCTGGGCGGCCTGATGCTGGGCCTGAGGGCTGCGGGGGAACAACTGGGTTGGGGTTTTCAACTGCAATCGCCCCCGGTGGTGGCCACTTTGGCGCTGCTGTTCACCCTGATGGGCCTGAACCTGGCCGGTGTGTTTGAATTTGGCCAGATCTTGCCCAGCCGCTTGGCCTCTTTGCAAAGCCAACACCCCACGCTGAATGCGGGCTTGTCGGGTGTCTTGGCCGTGGCCGTGGCCTCCCCTTGCACAACCCCGTTCATGGGGGCCTCGCTGGGCCTGGCCATCGCTCTACCGGTGGGGCAAGCGCTCACGGTGTTTGCCGCCATGGGCATCGGCATGGCCTTGCCTTTTTTGGCCGCCAGCATGTGGCCGGGCTTGGCCCGCGCACTGCCACGACCTGGCGCATGGATGGCCGTGTTCCGCCAAGCCATGGCTTTCCCCATGTTTGCCACTGTGGTTTGGCTTTTGTGGGTGCTGGGCCAACAAACCGGCATCGATGGCGCTGCGGGCTTGTTGGCCTTGCTGTTGACCGTGGCTTGTCTTGCCTGGGCATGGGGCTTGGCAGGCCGCACCCGCTGGGTCATGAGCGGCCTGGCCTTGGGTGCCTTGCTGTGGTTGGGCAGCCAATGGCTGCCTTTGGCCATGAAAGAAGTCCCGTTGAATGCCTCACCAGCCCAAGCGGCCCTGGGCGGCGTCAACAACCCATCTTCGAACTGGCAGACCTGGTCGGAGCCGGCCGTGCAGAGCCAACTGGCCGCTGGAAGGCCTGTGTTCGTGGACTTCACCGCCGCTTGGTGCGTCACCTGCCAATACAACAAAAAAACCACCCTGGCCAACCCCCAGGTGTTGGCAGACTTTCAGGCACGCCAAGTGGTCTTGATGCGTGCCGACTGGACCCGGCGTGACGCGGCCATCACCCAAGCCCTGAGCGCAATGGGCAGGAGTGGCGTGCCGGTCTACGCCCTGTACGCTCCCGGCAAACCCCCTGTCTTGCTGTCCGAGTTGCCCTCTGTGCGTGAAATCCAGACCGCCTTGGCCGCGATGCCCCCCCCTTAAAATAAACGCCTCTAAAGGCCTGCGACAATCTGGACATGAGCACGACATCTTTTGCACCCCTCCAAAACGACAGGTTTTTGCGCGCCTGCCTGCGCCAAGCCACCGATTACACCCCTTTGTGGCTGATGCGCCAAGCTGGGCGCTACCTGCCTGAGTACCGTGACACGCGGGCAAAAGCGGGCAGTTTCATGGGCCTGGCCACCAACGTGGACTACGCCACCGAAGTGACCCTTCAGCCGCTGGAGCGCTACCCGCTTGACGCGGCCATTTTGTTCAGCGACATCCTGACCGTCCCCGACGCCATGGGCTTGGGTTTGTCGTTTGCCCTGGGTGAAGGCCCCAAATTTGCCAAAACCGTGCGCGACGAGGCCGCCGTGGCCCAACTGGCCGTGCCCGACATGGACAAACTGCGTTACGTGTTTGATGCCGTCACCTCGATCCGCAAGGCCCTGCAAGGCAGCGTGCCCCTGATCGGCTTTTCTGGCAGCCCTTGGACGCTGGCTTGCTACATGGTCGAAGGCGCCGGTTCAGACGACTACCGTCAGGTCAAAAGTTTGATGTACAGCCGTCCCGACCTGATGCACCGCATTTTGGAGATCAATGCCGATTCGGTGGCGCAGTATTTGAACGCCCAAATCGACGCGGGTGCCCAAGCCGTGATGATTTTTGACAGTTGGGGTGGCGTGCTGGCCGATGGCGCCTTTCAACAGTTCAGCTTGGCCTACACGGCCCGCGTGCTGGCCCAACTCAAGACCGAACATGCGGGGGCCCGCATACCCCGCATTGTTTTCACCAAAGGGGGCGGCCTGTGGTTGTCCGAAATGAACACGCTGGACTGCGAGGTTATGGGGCTGGACTGGACCATGAACCTGGGCAAAGCCCGGGCTTTGGTGGGCGGCGAAGTGGGCGGACCCGGCAAGGCTCTTCAAGGCAACATCGACCCGAATGTGCTGTTTGCGCCGCCAGAGCAGATCGCCCAGGAAACCCGCCGGGTGCTCGACAGCTTTGGCCAACCCCACACCGATGCCAATACCCAGGGGCCGACACACATCTTCAACCTGGGCCACGGCATCAGCCAGTTCACACCACCCGAGCACGTTGCCGCGCTGGTCGAAACGGTGCACAGCCACTCTCGGGCTTTGCGTCAAAAAAGCGCCTGACAAACAGGCTTGTTTTCTTGCTTTAGCACAAAAAAACAGGTTAGCGCAGGCTTTTTTTACATAAAAAATGCATCAAGACACTTGACTTATGCACAAATGCATCGATTGAGCGTTTTGGTTTTGACTTGTTGCACAGCAGCAAAGTGGGTCTGCCATGATTTTCGTAAGTCATTGATTTCATTGTATTTTTTCAAAATGCACATTCGATGGGCATTTCGTCGAAAGGCTTGATTTTCAAGGCTTGCAGCGCATTCAGACAGGGTTTTCAACAAAGTTATCCACAGTTTTTTTGGATCACCGCCAAAAACCAGTGAAATCAACGACTTAGGCCTTGTTTCGAAAATTCAGATAACCATCAAAACCGATAATTTTGCTGAAATAAATAGGAATCCATGTGAGCACCCCCTGCTGGATCGAGGTTGCCGTCCAGACCCCGGCCCACAGCCAAGTGGGGGGATTGCTGATCTACCAGTGTCCATTTTTGGTGCGCCCTGGCCAGTTGGTGCGCGTGCCTTTGGGCCAACGTGAAGTGCTCGGTGTGGTTTGGACGGTGCAAGGTGTTGCCCCTCAGGACATGCCCGCATCGGCCGTAAGAAGCGTGCTGGCAGTTTTGGAAGGCATCGGCCCGTTGGACACCTCTTGGCGGCTGCTGGTGCAGTTTTCGGCCCAGTACTACCAACGCTCTTTGGGCGAAGTGGCCTTGTCGGCGCTGCCACCGCAGCTGCGCGACCTGCGCCCCGAGCAACTGGCGCGCCGCTTGAAAAAACACACAGACCGGTGCGTGGTTCAGGCCCTGCCCACGCACGCCCTGTCTGAAGAGCAAAACCGTGTGCTGGCCCAAATGCAGCAAAGCCCGGGGCCTTTTTTGTTGTTTGGCAGCACAGGCAGTGGCAAAACCGAGGTTTACCTGCAAGCCGTTGAACGCATGCTCACCGCAGACCCACAGGCCCAAGCTTTGATCATGGTGCCCGAAATCAACCTGACACCCCAACTGGAAGAGCGGGTGCAAGCCCGCTTTGGCACTGCCACAGTGGTGTCCATGCACAGCGGCATGACCCCGGCCCAACGCCTGAAGGCCTGGTTGGCAGCGCACGCAGGACAAGCCCGCATCGTGCTGGGCACGCGCATGGCCGTCTTCGCATCCATGCCGCAGCTCCAACTCATCGTGGTCGACGAAGAGCACGATCCCAGCTACAAACAGCAAGAAGGCGCACGCTACTCGGCGCGCGATCTGGCCGTCTACCGCGGCAGGTTGCACAACGCCACCGTGCTGCTGGCTTCGGCCACACCCTCGCTGGAGAGTTGGCACCTGAGCCGGCCCGTCAACGAAGGCGGGCGCTATGTCCGGCTGCACATGCCTTCGCGCATAGGCACAGGCTTGCTGCCCAAAGTGCGCCGTGTAGACATGAACAAGCAAGCGCGCCGCACGGTGCTGTCACCCCCCCTGCTGGCGGCCTTGCAAGCGCGCGTTGAACGCGGCGAGCAATGCATGCTGCTGCTCAATCGGCGCGGCTATGCCCCGGTGCTGCACTGCGCCGATTGCGGCTGGAAAAGCCAATGCAAGCATTGCAGCGCGTTTCGGGTGTTTCATAAAATTGACCGCACCCTGCGCTGCCACCATTGCGGCTTGACCGAACGCGTGCCGCGTGCCTGCCCCGACTGCGGCAACGCCGACATTGCCCCGATTGGCCGAGGCACCGAGCAGTTGGAAGAACACCTGGGCGAACTGCTGGCGCACGTCAAACGCCCAGACGGCTCGCCCATTCGCATCGCCCGCATAGACGCCGACTCGACCCGCCTCAAAGGGGCCTTGCAAAGCCAACTCGCCTCGGTCCATGCGGGCGAGGTGGACATTTTGGTGGGCACCCAGATGATTGCCAAAGGGCATGACTTTCGGCGCATCACCTTGGTGGCAGCGGTCAACCCCGACACGGCCCTGTTTTCAAGCGACTTTCGGGCCCCTGAGCGGCTGTTTGCCTTGCTCATGCAAGCGGCAGGGCGTGCCGGGCGCGATGCGGCCCAAAGCGCCACCAGCGAGATGTGGGTGCAAAGCTTTCACCCCCAACACGCCCTGTTTGAAGCCCTGAAAAAACACGATTACCCGGCGTTTGCGGCCAGTGAACTGGCCGAACGCACCGCCGCCGATCTGCCCCCCATTAGCCACCAAGCCCTGTTGCGCGCCGACGCCCGCAGCCAAGAAGCGGCCCAAGCCCTGCTGAACGCCGCCCGCCAAGCGCTGGAAGAGCTGTTGAACGAAGATACCGCCACGGCCAATTTGCTCACGCAAGTCAGCCTGTACCCGGCTGTGCCCATGGCCATGCAGCGCGTGGCCGACGTGGAGCGCGCCCAAATGCTGCTGGAAAGCCCCTCGCGCATGGCCTTGCAAAAAGTGCTGTGGCACCTGCATGGCGTGTTGCACCAAATTCGCAAACAGCCAGAACACAAGGGCGTGATCCGCTGGCTGGTGGACGTAGACCCCCAGGCGATTTGAGCGACCCAGGGAGTCGGTGAGTCAAGACGTGAGCAAGGCCACCGCCGCAGAAAAGGTCAAAAAAGCGGCCGACGTGGTCACCAAAATGATGCGTGCAATGCGCCCGTTGTCGGCCCCCAAACGCTCGGCCAGCAAAGACACATTGCTGGCACTGGGCAAAGCGGCGACCAAAACCATCACCTGCAAGACAAACGGCTCGATCTGCACGCCCCACTGAATCGCCGTCAAGCCCACCAACAAAACCAACACCGGGTGAAGCACCAGTTTGATCAAGGCGATGGGCAGGTAATCGGCCATGCGCAAAGGGCCGTCAGGCCGCTCGTGCGCCAGCATTTGGGAGCGGGCCAAGACCGCACCGATGGTGAACAAAGCCACGGGCGAGGCCGCATCGGCCAGCAAACCCACGGTGCTCTCGACCGGACCGGGCAGCGCCAGATTCCACCATGAAAACACGGCCCCCAAGCTGATGGCCCAGGGCATGGGGTTGCGCACCACCCCGGCCAAGGCCTTGCGAGCGGCCACAGCCGCACCATGCTGACCCGCCACGTCCATGCGCGAGAGGGCCACGCACAGCGAAGACGTGA
>CAMCNQ010000053.1 GCA_945875955.1 Limnohabitans sp. Rim8
TTCGCCCAGCGTGTCTTTGAGTGTCCAGGTCAGTGCGACCACAGAAGGTGTCTTGATTTCCATAGGACAATTGTCGCAGTTTGGCGGCCGGTTTTGGCGGCCACAGCTTTGTGATTTCAGGCCCGTTGCTGTGACGGGCCTCTGAACGGGACCCTCATGACCTCAAATCAAGCCTTGGCCCTTTTGGGCGGCCTCACGCCCAGCCAATTCATGAAACGCCATTGGCAGAAGAAACCGCTGTTGGTGCGCAATGCCATTGCCGACTTCAAGCCCTGCATAGGCCGCTCCGAGTTGGTGGCGCTGGCCGCTCAAGAAGGCGTGGAGTCCAGGCTGATTGTCGATTCGCCCAAAGGCTGGCGCATGAAGCACGGCCCCTTGGGCAAACGCAGCTTGCCGCCATTCGCGCAAAAAAAATGGACCTTTTTGGTGCAAGGCGTTGATTTGCACCACGATGGCGCGCACGCGCTGCTGCAGCAGTTTCGCTTTGTGCCCGATGCCCGTTTGGACGACGTCATGATCAGTTATGCCAGTGATGGCGGGGGGGTGGGCCCGCACTTTGACAGCTACGACGTGTTTTTGTTGCAAGCCCATGGCCAGCGCCGCTGGCGCATTGGCCGCCAAAAAGACCTGAGCCTGGTGCCAGGTCTGCCGCTGAAAATTTTGCAAAATTTTGAGGCCGAAGAGGAGTTTGTGCTCAACCCGGGCGACATGCTTTACCTGCCCCCAAAGTACGCCCACGACGGCATTGCCGAAGGGGAATGCATGACCTGGTCGATTGGCTTCAGGTCACCCCAACAAGGCGAGTTGGCCCGCGAACTCTTGCTGGGTTTGGCCGATGAAGCCTTTGAGGACTTGGGCGATGCGGTTTACCGAGACCCGCGTCAGCCGGCGGTGGACCATCCGGCGGCCATTCCTGCCGATTTGGGCGTTTTTGCACGGCAAGTTGTCGACAAAGCTTTGAAAAACCCGCAGTTGATGGACAGCCTGCTGGGGGAATACCTCACAGAGCCCAAATCGTCGGTCTGGTTTGCCCCCTCTGAAGTGCCACCTGATTTGTCTCTTGGCGTGCGTCTCGACCGAGGCAGCAAGATGATGTACGACCAACAGCAGCTCTTCATCAATGGCGAAAGCTTCAAGGTCGGGGGGCAAGATGCGCGCCTTTTGCGGCAGTTGGCCGACGAAAGAGGGCTTTCAGCGGCTTCTTGCCGTAAGTTAAGCCCATCTGCCCAAGAAGCAGTGTTGGATTGGCTGTCTGCTGCCTGGCTCTTGCCCCTGGAAGTCCCCATCTGAACCCTGCTTGGCTGTTGTAATTCAGATCAAAGTCAGGGAATTAACCAAGACAATGCACTAGGGAAAACGATATAATCCGAAGCTGAGAAGAATTGAGCACGCGAACTTTTTTCTCATTCTCAAAAAACTTAAGGTCGTTTGGGCGGCTTTTAGGAAACTTTTTCCAACCCCATAAGGATAAATCATCATGAACAAATCTCTCGTTTTGGCTCTCGTTATCGCTGCTGCTGCTTTGGCTGCTTGTGGCAAAAAAGAAGAAGCAGCTGCTCCTGCTGCACCGGCTCCTGCCGCTGCGCCTGCAGCAGCACCTGCTGCAGCCGATGCCTCTGCTGCCCCAGCAGCTGCCCCAGCAGCTGCTCCTGCCGCTTCTGACGCTGCTCCAGCCAAGTGATGGCATGTCTTCCCGGCAGTAGCCGGGATTGAGCATAAAAAAAACCCCGCATCGCGGGGTTTTTTTTCGGCTGTTGCGGCCCCCTCATACAAGATGAAGAGGCCATGACGATCAGCGCAGTTCGTTGGCCAGCAGCTTCAAAATGGTTTCGGCATTGCCAGTGGTTTCTGCTTGTCCATTGGCATCTTGCACGCGAACCGAGCACACACCCTCTTTTTCGGTCACAGCGATGCGGTAGCGCGACAAAGCAGAATCGGTTTTTTTGCTGCTGAACAGGTTGGCAAAAAACCCGGCTTTGGACCCACCTGCATTGTCTTGAGCAACGTAGCGCACGAAATAAAGCCCTTGCGTGCGGTCGCGGTCTTCCACGGTGAAGCCTGTGCGGTCCAGGGCCACACCTGTGCGACGCCAAACACGGTCCAGGCTGTCGTTGATTTGTATCGTGGCTTGCCCATCCACCATGCTCACTGTGGTGCTTGGTGTGGTCTGTGTGGTGGAGGCGGCTTTGGCCGCTTCGGGAGAAGCGCCCAGTTGCACCATCAGACGGCGCAGAAATTCGATCTCCAGCTCCGGGTCACTGGGGCGGGGCTGCCAAAGGGTTTGGTCTTTGGCCGCGCTGGTGAAATTTTCTGCCATGCCGCGATGGGTGATGTAAATTTCTACGCCGCCCTGCGCATTGCGCTCTACACGGGTGCGAAACTTGTCCCTCTCACCCGAGGAATATAAGGCGTCGAGCACCTTGCCCAATGTTTTTCGGATGATGTCCTGGGGGATCTTTGCCCTGTTTTCGGCCCAGTCGGTTTCCATGATGCCCACGTCAGGCGCGTCGGTGATCAAGTTGAAACCATTGCGGGTCCAAAAATCTTTCAAAGGTGCCCAAACTTGGTCAGCGGGCCTGGCCACCACCAACCAGCGCTGGTTGCCTTCGCGCACCATTTTCACGTCACCCAAGCTGTTGGCAGCCGTGCCTGCATCGCTCACTCGCGCACTGGCGCTGCTGAAACCCGAGGCTGAGGCCGAATTGCTTTCCAGCGAATAGCGCGAGTCTTTGCGCAACTGGGTCAGATCTGGGGGCACGTCCAAAGAGTTGGCCTTGGTTGCGCTTTTGTAATCGATCTTGTCTTCTTCCAAGACCGAGCAAGCACTGACCAAGAAAACCAGACAGGCCACTGCAGCAGCGCGTTGAACAAAGTGATGCGGCATTGAGCGAGGGGACAATTTCACAAAAAATCCTTCTAGGGAAATCAAATCAGGCCACTGGATTGAAGCGCTGCTTCAACCACAGGTTGTTGCGCTTGGGACAATGGTGTCAACGGCAAACGCAGTGCCGGGCCGCACAGGCCCATGCGGTGCATGGCCCATTTGACCGGAATCGGATTGGCCTCGACAAACAAATGCTTGTGCAAAGGCATCAACTGGAACTGGATGCGCATGGCTTCTGGAATGTCGCCACGGGTTGCGGCCATGCACAACTCGTGCATCAAACGCGGGGCCACATTGGCCGTCACGCTGATGTTGCCAGCGCCGCCGCACAGCATCAAAGCCACGGCTGTGGCGTCATCGCCAGAGAAAACGGCAAAGCTCTTGGGTACATCGCGAATCAGCCACTGGGCACGTTCGATGTTGGCTGTGGCTTCTTTGATGCCGATGATGCCGGGCACTTGCGCCAAGCGCAGCACCGTCTCATGCTGCAAATCGGCCACCGTGCGCCCTGGCACGTTGTACAAGATCACGGGCAGCTTGGGAACGGCTTGGGCAATGGCTTTGAAGTGCTGGTACAGGCCTTCTTGCGTGGGCTTGTTGTAGTAAGGCACAACCTGCAATTGGGCATCGGCGCCGACTTTTTGGGCAAACTGCGCCAGCTCAATGGCTTCGGCGGTGGAGTTGGCCCCGCAGCCGGCGATGATGGGGATGCGCTTGGCCGCTTGTTCCACCGATACGCGGATGATTTCACAGTGCTCGTCCACCGTCACCGTGGGCGACTCACCCGAGGTGCCCACCACCACGATGGCATCGGTGCCTTGTGCCACATGCCAGTCGATCAATTTTCGCAAAGTGGGGTAATCCACTTGGCCGTCGTCGAGCATGGGGGTGATCAGGGCAGGAATGCTGCCTCGAATGGGGCGAAATTCGGTGGTCATGTCAGGCGCTTCTGAACAGAAAAATACCATTCTAACGATGCATGGGCCCGTTCACGCCGGATTGGGGCGCGAAGCCAGTGCAAGAGCGGCGGAAAATTCAGCGCAAAAGTCAAGCGGCCTTCAATGGCCAGCGCAGCACACCGCTGGCAGGCCATGGGCGCACGGCGGCGATGCGCTGCACAAACCGCTGAGGCAGGGCCTCATAACCGTCTTCATAGGCCACGGTGCGCAAGCCCACGGTGACCGAAAGCAGTTCACCGGTTTGCAGCAAAAAGTCGGGCCGCGCGGGTTTGCCCACGGTTTCATTGCCCTGTGTAAAAGTTTCGTAAATCAGCACGCCACCGGGGGCAACACTTTGCACCAGGGTGGCCATCAAGGGCCGCCACAGGTAGTTGGTGACAACCACCGCATCAAAGCTTTGGCCCGCAAATGGCCAAGGACCGTTTTCGATGTCGGCGCAAACGACTTCGCCAAAAGCCTGCGCCATGGCCAGCGCCTCGGGGTTGCGGTCCACGCCGCACACGCGATGGCCTTGCTTGGCCAGGCAACGCATGTGACGCCCACCGCCACAGGCCACATCGAGCACACGGCTGTTTGGCGTCATCAAATGCGACCAGCGCAGCAGCCAATCAGAGGGGGTCTCGGTGCCATGCATGATTTATGGACAGGTTCAGAAACACAACCACAACTGCTCGGACAGCATGATCACCACTTCGGCTTGGGCGTAAAGCCAAAAGGTCAAAGCCAAGGCTGCCACCAAGCACAAAAGCAGTGGTTTGGGCAGGGACGCCTTGCGCTCAGGCACGCAGGCTGAGGGCTCGGCCGGCGAGGGCATGGGCGAGGGTGTTTGGGTGTTCATGCGGTTTGCGGCAAAGGTCGGGCAATGGGGCTTTCGCGCACCGGCAAATTCACCAGGGCGGCAAACACCCCCAAGGCGATGGCCAGATACCAAACGAGGTCGTAACTGCCGGTCTTGTCATACAGATAACCGCCCAGCCAAACGCCCATGAATGAGCCGATTTGGTGGCTGAAAAAGATGAAACCACTGAGCATGGACAAATGCGCCACGCCAAAAATTTGGGCCACCGCGGCGTTGGTGACTGGCACGGTGGACAGCCACAGCAAGCCCATGAACGCGGAAAAAATGTAAACACTGGTCGGGGTCAGCGGGGCCAAGAGAAACAACACAATGGCCACCGATCGGGCCATGTATATGAAGGCCAAAATCTTTTTCTTGGACATTTTTTGCCCCAAGCTGCCCGCTATGTAAGTGCCAAATACATTGAACAAACCGATCAGGGCCAGGGCATAGCTGGCCACTTGGGGGGCCAGTCCATGGTCTTTGAGGTAACTGGGCATGTGCACGCCAATGAAGACCACCTGAAAACCGCACACGAAATAGCCCGCCATCAACCATTGAAAGCTGGGGTATTTGAAGGCTTCCACCAAGGCTTGGCGAATGCTCTGCTCGCGCTTGAATTGGCCAGGGGCGTTCATGGCGGGCTCGCGCAGGCCCCAGGCCAAGGGAATCATCAGCAATGTCGCTGCCGCCAAGATGACCAGGGCGGTTTGCCAGCCCATTTGGCTGATCAGCAAGCCTTCCACCGGCACCATCAAAAACTGGCCAAAACTGCCCGCCGCTGCCGCCACCCCCATGGCCCAAGAGCGACGTTCGAGCGATACATTGCGGCCAATCACGCCGTAAATCACGGCGTAGGTGGTGCCCGCCTGCGCCGTGCCGATGATCACCCCGGTGAACAGGGCAAAAACCCAGGAGTTGGTGGCCCAAGCCATGCCCAGCAAGCCCACGCCGTAGATCACGGCACCCAAGGCGATCACGCGGAAAGCACCAAAGCGGTCGGCCACCATGCCCGCAAAAATGCCCAAGATACCCCAAGACAGGTTTTGAATGGCCATGGCAAAACCGAATTCCTGCCGCCCCCAGCCCTGGGCTTGGGTGATGGGCTGCAACCACAGGCCAAAGCCATGCCGAATGCCCATCGACAAAGTGACGATGGCCGCGCCGCAGGCCAGCACTTGCATGAGAGAAAGGGGTTTGTGTTGCATGCGCTGACTTTAACCAAAGTCGGTCCTGATTGGGGTCGCGCAATTGTCTACAGCGGGTAAATAACTGTGTTTGTATCCAGTGGTCGGATGGAAATCCCACTACAATCCGCCTCCATGGCCACCCAATCAACTGTCAAAACCCCCTCCGACTATTCTGAAGGCTCGATCCGCGTCTTGAAGGGTCTGGAACCCGTCAAGCAACGTCCGGGCATGTACACCCGCACCGACAACCCGCTGCACATCATTCAAGAAGTGCTGGACAACGCCGCCGACGAAGCGCTGGCCGGTCACGGCAAAAAGAACAAAGTCATCTTGCACACCGACGGCTCGGTCAGCATCGAAGACGACGGCCGGGGCATTCCGATCGGCTTGCACCCCGAAGAAAACGCCCCGGTGATCGAGCTGGTGTTCACCCGCCTGCACGCGGGTGGCAAATTCGACAAGGGCAAGGGCGGTGCATACAGTTTTTCTGGCGGCTTGCATGGCGTGGGGGTGAGCGTGACCAATGCGCTGTCCAAGCGGCTGGAGGTCAGCAGCTACCGCGAAGGCCAGGTTGCCAGCTTGGCTTTTTCGGGCGGCGATGTGACCGAGCCCTTGTTGACGCGCAAGTCGGCTGAGGGTGACCGCAAACAAGGCACCACGGTGCGGGCTTGGCCTGACGCCAAATACTTCGAGTCCAGCACCCTGCCCATGAACGAGCTGACGCACTTGCTGCGCAGCAAAGCCGTGCTCATGCCCGGCGTGACGGTGACTTTGGTGAATGAGAAAACCAAAGAAACCCAGCAGTGGCAATACAAAGGCGGGCTGCGTGACTATTTGATGCAGACCTTGCACGGCGAACCGGTGATCCCGCTGTTTGAAGGCGACGGTTTTGCCGACGCGAACCACGACAGCTTTGCCGAGGGCGAGGGCGCGAGCTGGGCCGTGGCCTTTACCGAAGACGGCGCGCCGGTGCGCGAGAGTTACGTCAACCTGATCCCCACCAGCGCGGGCGGCACACACGACAGCGGTTTGCGCGATGGCCTGTTCACCGCCGTCAAAAGCTTTATTGAACTGCACGGCTTGCTGCCCAAGGGCGTCAAACTGATGCCTGAGGACGTGTTTGCCCGGGCCAGCTACGTGCTGTCGGCCAAGGTGCTGGACCCGCAGTTTCAGGGTCAAATCAAAGAGCGCCTGAACTCGCGCGATGCGGTGCGACTGGTCTCCAGCTTTGTGCGCCCCACCTTGGAGCTGTGGCTGAACCAGCATGTGGACTACGGCAAAAAACTGGCCGAGCTGGCCATCAAGGCCGCGCAAACCCGCCAAAAAGCCGGTCAAAAAGTCGAAAAACGCAAAAGCTCGGGTGTGGCCGTGCTGCCTGGCAAGCTGACCGATTGCGAGAGCAAAGACATCTTGCACAACGAAGTGTTCTTGGTCGAGGGCGATTCGGCCGGCGGCAGCGCCAAAATGGGCCGCAACAAAGAATGCCAGGCCGTTCTGCCTTTGCGCGGCAAAGTCCTCAACACCTGGGAAGTCGACCGCGACCGCTTGTTTGCCAACAACGAGATCCACGATATTTCGGTCGCGATTGGCGTGGACCCGCACGGGCCTCAAGATAACCCCGACATGAGCAATCTGCGTTACGGCAAGGTCTGCATTCTGTCGGATGCTGACGTGGACGGCTCGCACATCCAGGTGCTGCTTTTGACATTGTTCTTCCGCCATTTCCCCAAGCTCATCGAAGCCGGTCATTTGTTTGTCGCGCGGCCGCCGCTGTTTCGCGTCGATGCCCCGGCCCGTGGCAAAAAACCGGCCTCCAAAGCCTATGCGCTGGACGAAGGCGAGTTGACCGCCATCTTGGACAAGCTGCGCAAAGACGGCGTGAAAGAAAACGGCTGGAGCATCAGCCGCTTCAAAGGCTTGGGCGAGATGAGCGCCGAGCAGTTGTGGGACACCACGCTGAACCCCGACACCCGCCGCCTGTTGCCGATTGAGCTGGGCCCGCTGGACAACGCCGGCACCGAAAACCTGATGATGCAGCTCATGGGCAAAGGCGAAGCCGCTGCCCGGCGTGAGCTGATGGAGCTGCACGGGGACAGTATCGAAATTGACGTGTAATTGGGTGTCTATCCTTACTTGGTAATACAATGCAATGGTGCTTTCACCAGTACCCAGATCAATCAGGAGGTCAACCATGCTTTCCACGCTAACCAGCAAAGGCCAAGTCACCATTCCTCAAGCCCTGCGCCAGCAACTGGGCTTGATGCCTGGGCAAGCGGTGACGTTTGACCTCAGCGCCGACGCCAGTTGCATCACCTTGCGTCCCGCAGTCCCTCCTAAAAAGTCGCCCCAGCCCGGTTTTGGCATGGTCAAAGTCAAGGGGACGCACGTGGCTGCCGATTGGGATGTGGCCCAAGCGCTCAAGCCATGAAGCAACGCACCTCGCAGCTGAACGCGTTAGACACCAATGTGTTGGCGCGTTATTACGTGCAGGCTGAGCAAACCGATGCCGCCACGGCGCTCCAATGTGAGCTTGCCCGTGCTTTGATAGAGAGTGGCAAACCCCTCTTCGTGGCCACCACCGTGGCCCTGGAGTTGGAGTGGGTTTTGCGTGGGTTCTACAAACTGGAGGCACGCACGGTGGCCCAGGTGTTCAACCACTTGCTCAGCATGTCCCAGGTGCAAATGCAAGACCGCCAAGCCCTGCAAAGTGCCTGCGATGCCTTGAGCCAGGGTTTCGACTTCGCCGATGCCTTGCACCACGCCAGCAGCCGCCATTGCGATGCGCTGGTCACCTTTGATGCCAAAGGCTTCGCCAAGCGGGCCGCTGCAAAAGGTTGGGTGCCCAAGGTGCTGGTGCCTTGATCGAAACGCTCTTTGCGACTATGACCCTCGTCTACCCACTGCGCATCGAGTTGCGCGATTTCAAACCCGCCATCTACCGCGATGTGTTGGTCGATCTGGCTGCATTTTTTTGGTATTCAATTTTAAAAACGCACTGGGCAGAAAGTGGTGATGGGCAACAATTTTTTGCCCCCCAGCTCAGCAGCAAGCTTCAAACTCTCCGAAACACCTGAACAAAAAACCACCAGCCGCGTAAAAAATGACCGATCTGTTGACCCCTGAAACCGCAGCCACCGACAACGCCCCAGAAGGCGACCATCTTGCTGCCTACGCCCAACGTGCTTACCTCGAATACGCTTTGAGCGTCGTCAAAGGCCGCGCCTTGCCCGATGTGTGCGACGGCCAAAAGCCGGTGCAGCGGCGCATTTTGTATTCCATGGACCGCATGGGTTTGTCGTACAGCGGCCCGAACAACAACACCGCCGCCAAGCCCGTCAAAAGCGCCCGCGTGGTGGGCGATGTGCTGGGCCGCTACCACCCGCATGGCGACACCGCCGCCTATGACGCGCTGGTGCGCATGGCGCAGGACTTTTCGCAGCGCTACCCGCTGATTGATGGACAAGGCAACTTTGGCTCACGTGACGGTGATGGCGCTGCCGCGATGCGCTACACCGAGGCGCGTTTGTCGCGCATCACCAGCCTCTTGCTCGACGAGATCGACATGGGCACGGTGGACTTCATTCCCAACTACGACGGCTCCACCGAAGAGCCGCGCCAGCTGCCGGCCCGTTTGCCCTTCACCTTGCTCAACGGTGCCAGCGGCATTGCCGTGGGCCTGGCCACCGAAATCCCCAGCCACAACCTGCGCGAAGTGGCCGACGCTTGTGTCGCTTTGATCCGCAACGACAAGCTGAGCGACAGCGAGCTGATGGCCATCATTCCCGGCCCCGACTACCCGGGGGGCGGTCAGATCATCAGCCCGGCCAGCGACATTGCCGACGCCTACCGCACCGGTCGCGGCAGCCTGAAAGTGCGTGCGCGCTGGAAGATCGAAGACCTGGCTCGCGGCCAGTGGCAATTGGTGGTGACCGAACTGCCGCAAGGCGTCAGCTCGCAGCGCGTGCTCGAAGAGATCGAAGAACTCACCAACCCCAAGGTCAAAGCCGGCAAAAAAGCGCTGAGCACCGACCAGGTGCAGCTCAAGGCCAGCATCTTGAATGTGCTCGACGTGGTGCGTGACGAGTCCAGCAAAGACGCCGCTGTGCGCCTGGTGTTCGAGCCCAAGACCAGCCGCATTGAACAGCAAGAACTGATCACGGCGCTGCTGGCGCACACCAGTTTGGAAACGTCCTCGTCGATCAACATGACCTCGGTCGGCATCGACGGCAAGCCGATTCAAAAGTCGCTGCGCCAGATGATTGTGGAGTGGGTCACTTTCAGGCAAATCACCATCACCCGCCGCAGCCAGCACCGGTTAACCAAGGTGCTGGACCGCATCCACATTCTGGAAGGCCGTCAGCTGGTGCTGCTGAACATCGACGAGGTGATCCGCATCATCCGCCAAAGCGACGAGCCCAAGCCCGCGCTGATCGAAGCCTTCCGTTTGAGCGACCGCCAGGCCGAAGACATTTTGGAAATCCGTCTGCGCCAACTGGCCCGGCTCGAAGCCATCAAGATCGAGCAAGAACTGACGGAGCTGCGAGCAGAGCAGGGTAAGTTGGAAGAGATTTTGAGCAGCCCCGCCGCGCTGCGCCGCCTGATGGTCAAAGAGATCGAGCAGGATGCCAAAACCTTTGCCGATCCGCGCCGCACGCTGATTCAAGAAGAGAAAAAAGCCGTGGCCGAAGTCAAGGTGGTGGACGAACCCGTGACGGTCGTCATCTCCGAAAAAGGCTGGGTGCGCGCCCGCACCGGTCACGGTCATGACGCCACCAGCTTCGCCTTCAAAGCCGGTGACGGTTTGTACGGCACCTTTGAATGCCGCACCGTCGACACCTTGCTGGCCTTTGGCAGCAACGGTCGCATTTACAGTGTCGCTGTGTCTTTGTTGCCCGGTGCCCGGGGTGATGGCCAGCCCGTGACCACGCTCATCGAGCTCGAAGCCACCACCCAAATCAGCCACTACTTTGCCGGTCCGGCCCACGCCACGCTGCTGCTCAGCGGCTCAGGCGGTTATGGCTTCTTGGCTTCGGTGGAAAACATGGTTTCGCGCAACAAATCAGGCAAAGCCTTCATCAGCCTGAGCGAAGGCGAAACCGTGTGTGTGCCCAGCCATGTGAGCGGCTCCAGCGCCACGGTGGCGGCGGACCAGCAGCCCCTGCCAGCGGCCATCAGCGTGTGCTGCGCCAGCACCGGCGGGCGCGTGCTGAGCTTTGCCCTGAGCGAACTCAAAACCATGGAAAAAGGCGGCCGAGGCCTGATGCTGATCGACCTGGAAGCCAAAGACACCCTGGCCGGTGCCGCCGCTTACACCCGCAGCGTGAAGATCGCAGGCATCGGGCGCGGCGGCAAAGACCGCGAAGAAACGCTGGAGATCCGCAGCCTGAACAACGCCAAAGTGGCCCGCGCCAAAAAGGGCAAAGTGGCCGACCTGGGCTTCAAGCCGAATCGGGTGACGCGGGTGGAGTGAGTCAACCCAAACGGCTCTTGAAAACAAGGGCCGTTTTTTCATCTCGGATTTGGAAAATCAGCATCCCAAGTCAGTCCCTAAGGCTTGCCCCCACAACCACCCCATTGACCCAGTCGGGCAGCGCCACAAACAGCCGTGAAGGGTGAGCTGCTCTCCGAAAGAATCGGCGCAGCCATGCATGCCCGAATGCATCAAGCCCGTGGCACGTCAGCACTTTCTTGCTGCCACCGCCAGGCAGCTCCTGTGGGGACCAAGGCCAACAGGTGGTGCGTCACATCGAGCACGGTGTGCAAGCCCAGTGCTTCGCCCCCCGCGACGTGCACCCCTTGGTGGACAAGGAAAAACAAGCCATAGAGTGTGGTGATCGCCAGCACCCAGCTGCGCCAGCGCCGGCCCGCAAACATCTGGATGCCGACCTGCATGAGGGTGTTCAAGCACAACATGACCATGAGCACCCGCAGGCCGAGGGTGCCAGGGTCTTGTTGCAGGGTTTTGCTCAGTTCTTCGTATTGCCCACGCATGAGGTATTTCAGCGGATCGATCAACAGCATGGCCAGCAAGACGGCGAGCATGCCAGCCCATGCGGTGGTGAGCAGGCGTCGTTGGCAGGGGGTGTTGTTGGTATTCATTTTTGAATGCAAATGAATTCATCATAGCGAATGAAGTGTGAATTTCTGCCGTCATCGCTTCACCATTTGGCGATTGCCGCCTTCTTTTTGAGCATGCCCCGCCAGCCCTTGCCTGGCATGGCTTTGGCGGCTTGTCCCAGTACTTGTCCACAGCTTTGGGCACGGTCTGCGGGGACAGTTTGAAAGAGGCCTCAGGCTGCATACACCGCGTCGTGATCGCCCAGATTGAGCGGGATGATTTGCCGATCTTGAATCAGCAACGCCAGCGTGATGCGGTAGGACAGGTTGATGGATACAGAATGAACGCCTTGCAGACGGCCAGACCCTGCATGCAGGCGCAGCGAAGGGTGGTGCGGGTTGATCTCCAGCAGTGCCAGCGTTTTGGCGTATTGGTTTTTCAGCTCCGGGTGGCGCTTGAGAAATCGCACAGCGCGGCGGGTGTAGCCCTCTGTGAAAACCGGGTTGTAAGGAATCTGGCGCTTGCGCTTCAATTGCCGGGAGCGGTGGAATCTGTTTGCAGCAGTGCTTCAAGCCGCGCCATGTGCGCCTTGGCCGATTCTTGAACGGCAAGACCGGCGGCCAGATCGGCGTGACTTTGCGCCAGCGCCGCCTCCAGTTCACATTCGCGCAGGTAGTGGTAATAGGCCATTTCCATCACCACAAAGCGATCTTTGCCGCGCACAGAAATCGTGGCTTCGGCTTGGTCGGTCAGGGCGGATTCAATCGCCGTGATGCCGCGCACTTTGAGGTCGTTGGCCGTGAGGTGGGACATGGTCGGCGCAAAAAAAATTTGAAGTGCCTCACTTTGAGTGCGATTTATCGCACTGTCAAGCGTGTTATTCGTGCGTCGGCCCTGCCATCCTCAGCCCTGCGCGCCCAGCAAGTAATCGATTTTGCCCACCTCCACACCGTTGTGGCGCAAGATGGTGTAAGCCGTGGTGATGTGGAAATACATGTTGGGCAGCATCCAGCCCGTGAGGTAATCCTGACCGTTCAGGGTGCGGGTTTTGCCGGCGCCAGCGGGAAAGGTGATTTCTTTGGTTTCGGTGCCATCCAGCGCAGCGGCGGGCACGGTGGCGATGAAGGCCAGGGTTTTTTGGATGCGTTCTTGTAGTTGGGCCAGCGTGGTCTCCTGGTCTTCAAACTTGGGGGCATCTAGACCACTCAAGCGCGCCACGCCGTTTTTCACCGCATCGCAAGCAATCAAAATTTGCCGTGTGAAGGGCAGCATGTCGGGGGCCAAACGGTAGGTGGTCAGCGCGGCGGGGTCGATTTTTTTGGCTTCGACAAATTGCTCGGCTTTGGCCAAGATGTGGCTGAGGTTGCTCAGCATGCGGGTGCAAACGGGCAGGGTGGCGCTGGACATGGAGATGGTCATGGGGTTTTCCGGTGGGTTGAGGTTGAAGGGGGGCGTGCTCAGCGGCCACTGGGCGAGAGGACCGCACGCTCTTTTTCGTACTGATCGTAACCCGGCAAGCCTGGACTGCTTGCCGCGGGTGTGCCCACCGCCTTGGCTTTTTCTTGGGCGCGAACCGCTTCGTAAACAGCTTGGGGCTGAATCAGGCCGCAGCCCT
>CAMCNQ010000054.1 GCA_945875955.1 Limnohabitans sp. Rim8
GTCGTGTAGACGTGGCGCATGAAGTCTTCGTACTGGCTGCGTACAGGCCGATGAAGGGGGCGATCATGGGGGCGATCAAGGGTGTGGGCGGGGGTGTTCATGGGGCACAAGTTTAAGCCAAGCTCACAAGGCCGATATGCTGCCACGGCCCAGCCCTGGCCGGTCGCTTGCCCCGCATCGGGCCCATGACCCAGCCTGCTGGCGTGCATTTACAAAGATCAAAACTGAAATAGCTCAACTTGATGATAGAATTTTATTAAATATATCTTTTTTGGGAATTTTAATGACTTTACGTGTATGTTTTTCAGTTTTGGCTTTAACGGCTGCTTTGTCCTTGGGCAGCGCAAACTTGGCCAGCGCGGCTGATGCGCCGGTGGCCGTGGTCAACGGCGTGCCCATCGCCGCCCGCCTGATGGACCTGACCGTGCAAGCCAATTTGGCCAGGGGCCAAAAAGACTCGCCGGAACTGCGCGACGCGCTCAAGCAAGAATTCATCGCCCGCGAGCTCCTGACCCAAGAGGCCAAAAAGCGGGGCTTGGACAAATTGCCCGCCACCCAGGATGCCTTGCTGGGCTTGACGCAAAACCTGATGATCGAACTGGTGCTCAAGGACGAGTTCACCCAAAACCCCATCACCGAGGCCGAACTCAAGGCCGAATACGAGCGCCAAGTCAAGTTGCTCAAATCGGGTGGCGATCCTCAGGAGTACCAAGTCGCCGTCATCGTGCAACAGTCAGAAGCCGATGCCCGCAGCATTCAGGGCGCGATCAAGTCCGGCCAGTCGTTTGAACAATTGGCCAAAACCAAGTCCATCGACCCCAGCAAAGACAATGGCGGTGATCTGGGCTGGCGCTTGCCTGACCAGATCACCCCCGCTATCTCCAACGTGGTTGTGAATTTGTCGCCTGGCACCGTTGCGGCTGCGCCCATACAGGTCGGGCCCTTTTGGAATGTGGTCAAACTGGTGGGCAAACGGGCCTTCCAGGTGCCCAGCTTTGAAGCCAGCACCAACCAGCTGCAAGCTGCCGTGTCCCAGACCCGCCGCATGGCCTTGTTGAAGAAACTCAGCGCCTCAGCCACTGTGAAGTGACGCAGCAGCGCGTGTCAGACGCCGGTGCAATCCAAAATTTCCAATATTCCCTCAGGCGCTCAAACTTCACCGCGCAAATCCACCCGGCGGATCTTGCCCGAGATGGTTTTGGGCAAGCTGTCTCTGAACACAATCTCTCTGGGGTATTTGTAGGGCGCGGTTTGCGCTTTGACGAAGTTTTGAATCTCTTGGGCCAAGGCTTCTGAAGGGCTGTAGCCCTTGGCCAAAATGATGAAGGCCTTGACGATTTCACCGCGCAGTTCGTCGGCCTTGCCCACCACGGCCGCCTCGGCCACCGCCGGGTGCTCGATCAGCGTTGACTCCACCTCAAAGGGGCTGATGCGGTAGCCCGAGGATGAAATGATGTCATCCGACCGGCCAACGAACCAGATATAACCGGCTTCGTCCCGCTTGGCGGTGTCGCCTGTGTAGTACCAACCGTGGCGAAAGGACTTGGCGCTCGTTTGCGGATCGCCAAAATAGCCCCGAAACAGCCCTGGCGGGTAGGGTTCGGTCACTTTGACGGCAATGTGCCCCACTTCATGGTCGGGCAACACCTGCCCGTCGTCGTCGACGATGTCGACCTGCAAGCCGGGACAGGGCTTGCCCATGGAGCCGGGCCGAATCGGCATGCCCGGGAAATTCGCCACGATGTTGATGGTTTCCGTTTGCCCGTAGCCGTCGTAGATGTCGCAGCCTGTGGCCTGCTTCCAGGCGCGCATGGCCTCTGGGTTGAGCGGCTCACCGGCGCCCACACAGTGGCGCAGGGCGCTGAAATCGGCTTGGGACAAATCGGCCTTGGCCATGACACGGTAAATGGTGGGAGGCGCACAAAAGGTGGTGACCTTGTGTTGGGCCATGATGGCCAGATGCATGGGGAGGTCGAAGCCTTCACCGTCATAAAGCAAGATGGTCGAGCCAGCGGTCAACGGGGGGTACAAAAGCCCCCAAGCGGCCTTGGCCCAACCGGTATCGGTCAAGGTCCAGTGCACATCGCTTTCGCGCAGGTCCAGCCAGTAACGTCCCGTGATCGAATGGGCCAAGGCATAGGCATGGTCTCTTTCCACCATCTTGGGCATCGACGTGGTGCCCGAGGTGAAGTAGATCAGCATGGATTCGTCTGAGCGCGTGGGCTCGATTTGCTGTCGGTCGATGTGTGGTTTTTGGTCGGCGCACAGGCGCTCGAACGCGTGCCAACCCGGCCTGTCCTCGCCCACCAGAATCTGGTGTTGAAGGCTGGGACACTCTCCCGCGATGGATTCAACAGCCTGTGCATGCGCAGAGCCCACCACCGCCACGGACGCGCCGGCGCGCTGGATTCTGTACGCCAGGTCTTTGGCTTTGAGTTGGTTGGTGCCAGGCATGGCGATGGCCCCAATTTTGGTGCAGCCCAACAACACAAAATACCACTGCGCAATGCGCGGCAGCACCACCAATACGCTGTCGCCTTTGCGCACGCCCAAGGCCAACAAGGCGTTGGCGAAACGGTTGGATTCGCGCTCGAGGTCGCTGTAGCGGTAGTGCGTGACGTTCAAACCCGAGCGGTCAATGGCGATCAAAGCCAATTTGTCGTTTTCTTGGGCGCGCCGGTCCACCACGTCAAACGCAAAATTGAAAAACTCGGGCACGCTGTGAGAAAAATCGGCCCGCGCGGCCGCGTAATCAAAATCCAAAAAAGGGGTTTTCATCTGATCGGCTTTCGTCATGGGTTGGTGTTGGGCCTTGGGGTGGACAGACAACACAGCTTGGCTGCAAGGCAGCGTTCTTTGGTCATCGGCTGGCAAGACAGGCTGATCTTGGGTGCATCCCAGCGAAAATCATGATACAGGTTTCCGCTCTGTCGTTGGACACAATCGGTGTTGGCTTGGCATCCACTGAGGGTCGCGGCTTTCAACCTAAATCCGGCAGTTGGGCACGGCCGAGGGGCTGACGAAGCAGGTCTCTGGCTAGGCGCGAGTGCCCCCCGGACTGCCTGTCCGGGGGGTGCGAGCAACAACGCCAGAGGCCTGAAGCGGCAGACCTGCGGCCGTTCAGCGTTTCACCCATGAGGTGAAGACCGTCGTGGGCGCAAGTGTTTGATTCATCAAGTGTTTAAAGCGCAAGCAAGCGGCCAACTGCCGGGTTTAGGTTCAAGCCATCTCAATTCGCGCCCAAGACGCGGCCCGGATTGAGCAGGTTATGTGGGTCCAAAGCGGTTTTGATGGCCCGCATCATGGCCAATGCCGTAGCGTCTTTGTACAGCGGCAATTGGCCCACTTTGAGCTCGCCCACGCCATGCTCGGCGCTGATCGAGCCGTCAAATTGGGCCACCTGGTCAAACACCAAACGGTTGATCTGCTTTTCGTAGTCGTGCAGAAAAGCCTGGCCCGGCATGCCTACGGGTGCTTGCACGTTGTAGTGCAGGTTGCCGTCGCCCAAGTGGCCAAAATTCACCATGCGCACGCCCGGCACTTCGCGCGCCAGCAGGGCATCGGTTTCGGCCACAAAGGCCGGAATGCGTGAGACCGGAATACTGATGTCGTGCTTGATGTTCAGGCCCTCGGCCGCTTGGGCCATGGTGATGCTTTCGCGGACATGCCACAGCGCCTGGGCTTGGCTCAGGTTTTCGGCCACCACCGCGTCGCTCACACAACCGGCTTCCAAGGCCCGCTCCAGCAGGGTTTCAAACTGGCTGCGGGCATGTTGCTCGCTTTCGCTGTCCGAGTTTTCCAGCAACACACACCAAGGGCTGCCCTGCCACAAAGGCACGCGCAGTTGCGGGTGGTGTTTGTCCACCAGGCCCAGGGCAAATTGGCCCATCACCTCAAAACCCGTCAGGCCCGGGCCCAGGTGCTGGTGCGCCAAGCCCAGCAACTCAACCGCGGCTTGCATGCTGGGCACGGCCGCCCAAGCGGTCAACTGCGCCGCAGGCTGGGGGTACAGCTTCATGGTCGCAGCAGTGATGATGCCCAACGTGCCCTCGCTGCCGATCATCAGGTTGCGCAGGTCGTAGCCGGTGTTGTCTTTGCGCAAGCCGCTCAGGCCATGCCAAATGTCGCCTTGTGCGGTGACCACCTCCAGCCCCAGGCACAGATCGCGTGTGTTGCCGTAGCGCACCACTTGCGTGCCGCCTGCGTTGGTGCCCAAGTTGCCACCAATGGTGCAACTGCCCTCGGCCCCCAGGCTCAAGGGGAACAAAAAGCCTGCGCTTTGTGCCGCCGCTTGCAGGTTTTGCAGCACGCAACCGGCCTCCACCGTGATGGTCAGGTTGGCCGGGTCGATGGCACGCACCGCGTTCATGCGGCCCAGGCTGAGCACAATTTGCTGGCCAGAGCCATCGGGCACGCCGCCCACCACCAGCCCGGTGTTGCCCCCTTGCGGCACGATGGGCGTGCCGCTGGCGGCGCAGGCCATGACCACCTCGGCCACCTGGGCCGTGCTGGCCGGGCGCACCACGGCCAGGGCCAGGCCCTTGACACGTTTGCGCCAGTCTTGTTCCCAGGCGCTCAAATCGCTGGCGGGGTCTTCGTGGGTCAGCACATGGGCCTGGCCACAGATCTGGCGCAATTGGCCAAGCAGGGTCTGTTGCGATGGGCTCAAAACGGTCATGCGGGGGCCTTGTCTGGTGGTGCCGCCTGCAGGCAATAAGCTCAATCGCGGGGCACGGACACAAAGTTGCCCGCAGCCTTGGCGGCTTTGAAGCGGATGCGCACATGCAGCGCGCAGGCCACAAACAAGGTGCAGCACAGCAAGGTTTGCAAGAGCGCCAGACCGCTGGACGGCCAAGCGTCGCTCCAGGCGCGCACAGCGCCCTCGGTGAAATAAAGCCAAACCAGCATGCTGACCCAACGGTAGGTGTACATGCGGTTTTTCAAAAGCCCCGCCAGCGGGATGCACAGGGGCAGCACCTTGATGGCCCACCAAGAGCCACCCTCGCGCAGGGGGGCCAGCCAAAGCTCCCAAGCCAAGCCCACCAAGATCAGGCCAAGCAAGCTGCCAACGGCCATCAAACGCATGAAATCGATGCCGGCAGGATTGTTTTGTGAGTTTGTGTTCATTGCGGTGGCATCATACCGGGCATGTCTTTTACCCTTTTAAATATGTCCATGCGCCAACAACTGGCCCTGTGGTGGCAAGAGCTGGCGGTTTTTCCCTGGCGTCAAATGGCCGGTGTTCTGGCCTACCGTTTTCGCGATGCCCGCTTGGGCGTGAGTGCCAGTTCGCTGACCTTCACCACCGTGTTGGCCATGGTGCCCTTGTTTGCCGTGGGCCTGGCGTTGTTCGCCGCCTTTCCGGTGTTTGGCAAATTCCAAGACACCATACAGCGCTGGTTGATCGAAAGCCTGGTGCCCGAAAGCATTGCCCGCCAGGTGCTCAGTTACATCACCCAGTTTTCCCGCAAGGCCAGCCGCTTGGGCTTTGTGGGCCTGGTCGCGGTGCTCATGACCGCCTTGGCCTTGATGGTCACCATTGAGCGCACTTTGGGGCAAATTTGGGGCCTGCAACGCCAGCGGCCTTTGGCCCAAAGGGTCTTGTTGTACTGGTCGGCCATCACCTTGGGGCCTTTGTTTTTAGGGGCCAGCTTGGCCATCACATCGTACGTGGTGTCAGCCTCGCGGGATGTGGTCGATGTGTTGCCGGGCTCGGTCCGTTGGTTGCTCGACAGCTTTGAGTTTTTGTTGCTGAGCGCCTGTGTCAGCGGTTTGTATTTTTATGTGCCCTACACCCGGGTGCGCTGGCGGCACGCCCTCACGGCCGGTTTTTTGGTGGCAGGGGGGCTGGAGCTGGCCAAAAAACTGTTGGCCATCTACCTGATCCAAGTGCCCACTTATTCGCTGATCTATGGGGCATTTGCGGTGCTGCCGATTTTGCTGGTCTGGATTTATGTGACCTGGGTGATCGTCTTGCTGGGCGCGGTGCTGGCTGCCAGTCTGCCCGAGTTGGGCCGCCAGGGCTGGCGCAAACCCGAGGGCGCGGGCTGGGGTTTTCGCTTGGCGCTGGAGATTTTGTCGGCGCTGAACAGCGCCAAAACCACCGAGCAGCGGGGCATCAGCAGCGACGACATGGCCATGCTTTTGCGCGTCGAAACCAGCGAACTGCGCCAAGTGCTGGAGGTCTTGCAAAGCCTGGACTGGGTGGGCCGCTTGACCGAACAAGACGCCCAAAACAATGCCCGTTTTGTGATGCTGATCGACCCTGCGCAAGTCCACATCGGCCCACTGGCCGACCGCTTGCTGGTGCTGCGCACATCCGCCACCGACCCGGTCTGGCAACAAACCCGCCTGGACCAAATCCCCGTGTCCCAACTGCTGACCAAGGGCTGACAGACAAGCGTACTGCCTGCGCCAAACCAAGCTTCAAAAACCGATGCGGCCGCGCAGCATGTCGCGGTACATGACCCAGTCGCCCATGAAGCTGTACAGGGGGCGTTTGAAGCTGGCGGGTTTGTTTTTCTCAAACACAAAGTGACCCACCCAGGCACAGCCGTAACCACTGAGCAGGGCGTATAAAAGATACTGGGGCTTGCCGGAGATGAGCAAAAGACCCAAGCACAGCAAGCTCAGGGTGCTGCCCACAAAGTGCATGCGGCGGCAACTGCGGGTGTTGTGCTCGCTCAGGTAGAAGGGGTAAAACTCGGCAAAACTCGTGTGACGCAGGCTGTCGGTCATGGGCTTTCCTGGTGGCTGGGATGGGCAAGAAAAGGGGCGTTCAAAAAGCCCCGAAAGCGGGCACGGCCTCCGCGCACCGGCGCTTGCGCCAATTGGTAATCGGGAAAACGCTGCAAAAACCGGCCAATCGCGATGCGCCCTTCAAGCCGCGCCAAGCTCAGGCCCGCGCACTGGTGCACGCCAAAACCAAAGGCCAGGTGTTTGTTGCCGCTGCGGCGCAGGTTCAGCTGCTCAGGGGTCTCGTACACCGCCGGGTCGCGGTTGGCCGCTCCAATGCACAGGGTCAGCAAAGCCCCGGCGGGCAGGTCCATGCCATTGACTTGGGTGGCTTCCAGGGCGCGGCGGTTGCTCAGTTGGTTGGACGATTCAAAACGCAAAAATTCGTCTACAGCCAGGTTCAAGACCTGGTCGCGCGCTGCCTGGCTGTCGGCTTGGTGCAGATCGGCTTGCAACTGCTGGCGTTGTGCGGGCCACTCTTGCAGGCTGATGAGGGCATTGCCAATCAGGTTGGTGGTGGTTTCATGTCCGGCGTTGAGCAAGAACACACAGTTTTGCAGCAGTTCCACTTCACTCAGCGCGTCGCCCTCGGTGGTTCCGTCCTTTTCGCCTTGGATCAAGCGGGTCAGCACATCGTGTTCGGGGTCGCCCGGGTGCAGGCGGCGGTGCGCCACCAGCTGGCGCAAATAGGCCAGGAATTCGGTCACGCTGCGGTTGCCCAAGGCTTCTTGTTCCGGCGTGAGGCTAGGCTCCAGCGCCCCCAAAATCGCCAGCGACCAGCCGCGCAGCGGTTCGCGCTCGGCGTGTGGCACACCCAGCAGGTTGCCAATCACCTCGACCGGAATGGCCGAGGCGAAGTCTTCGATCAGGTCACCGCCGCCTTTGGCCTCGATCTTGTCCAGCAGGCTGTCCACCAGCCTCTCCAAGCCCGGCTCCATGGCCTCAATGGCGCGGCGGGTCAGCGCGCCCATGATGAGGCGGCGCACCCGGGTGTGCAGCGGCGGGTCGTTGAAAACCAGGCTGTTCGTGTGGTGCTCGAACAGCGGGGCCACGCCGCCGTGCGTGCTGAAGGGCGGCTGGTTGAACGGGGCGTGGTTGTACTTGGGGCCGAACTCGACCTGCTTGTCGGAGCTGAACCGCTTGGCGTCGCGGTACACCGCCACCAAATCGGCGTGTCGGGTCAAAAAGAAAGAGCCATCGGGCATGCGCTTGAAGGGCTCAGTCTCGCGCAGCGCGGCGTACACCGGGTAAGGGTTGTCCAAAAATTCGCGGGGCAGGGCGCGCAGGTCGAGCGCCTGGGCGATGTCTTGCACCCGTGCCGCGTCCATGCTGGGCGTGATGTGGAAATTCATGGTTTCAAAAAGTCTTTCAGCGCCTGCAACACGCCCTCGGGCGCTTCGGTCATGAGCGAATGGCCTGCGGGCAGCTTCACCACTTTGGCTTGTCCACACAGGTCGATCAGGCTTTGTGCGGCTTTGGGCAGCGTCATCTGGTCGGCATTGCCCAAAACAAACAAGGTGGGGCAAGACACTTGTGACATGGCGGCTTCGCCGCCTCGGTAGTCGTCGCAAGCCTTGAAGCCGGTGTGAAAGACATTGACCTGTGGGTTGCTGGCCAGCACCCGGCGCATCAGGGCTTTGCTGCCGCCATACAACCAAGTGCCCGGCCCCAGAGCCGAGGGCGGAGGGGCCAAGGTGGAGTGTGAAAAGCGGTTGACCATGTCGATCGCCTTGAACGGCGCGCTGACCGACAAGTCCAGCAAGGCCGGCGTCACAGGCATGGGGTTGGCCGTGCCCACCATCACCAGGTGGCTCACGCGGCCTGGGTTCGTCTTGGTGTCGCGTGCCGCAGCTTCCAGCGCGATCAGTGAGCCCCAACTGTGACCGATCAGGGCGGCTTTTTCGATCTGCATCGCATCGAGCAGGCCGATGATGGTGTCGGCGGCTTCCTCCACGCTTGGCGCAGGTGTGCCTTCGCTTTTGCAGTGGCCAGGCAGGTCTATTGCCAGCACGTTCCAGCCGTGGTGGGCCAGGTAGCGGGTTTGCAAGATCCAGACGCTGTGGTCGTTGAGCACGCCGTGAATGAACACGGCGGTGGGCTGGGCCGGGTTGAAGGGCTTGCCGCCGGTGTAGGCGTAGAGCGTGTGGGTGGGCAGTGGAATCAGCATGGTGCGGGGTGTTCAAATGTCTGGGATCAGCCGTTTGCCTAAGCAAACCACCACGTCTTCTTGGTAGCCCAAGGCTTGGTAGAAAGACGCCACCGAAGTGTTGCCGGCGCGCACCAGCAAGCTCAGCTTGGGGCAGCCCGAGGCCAGCAGCAAGGCTTCACCGTGCAGCATCAATGACGTGGCGTGGCCTTGTCTTTGGTGCTCAGGCGAGACGGCCAAGTAGTTCACCCAGCCGCGATGGCCTTCATAGCCAAACATGGCAGTCGCCATCAAGCGGCCTTGCACTTCCCCTACCAAAAACAGGTCTGGCCGCACTTGCAGTTTGCGGGCGATGTCTTTGTAAGGGTCGTTCCAAGGCCGAGTCAGCTCGCAGCTTTGCCACAAGGCCACCACAGCTTCTTGGTCAGGAATTTGGTAAGCGCGTATGTGCATGCTCATGTCATTTTTTCTGCCGCTTTGAGGGCTTTTTTCAGGTCGTCGATCAGGTCAGCCGGGTCTTCCAGGCCAATCGACAAGCGGATCGTGCCCGGGCCTATGCCGCTGCCGACCAGCGCCTCGTCGCTCATGCGGAAATGCGTGGTGCTGGCCGGGTGGATCACCAGGCTGCGGCAGTCGCCCACATTGGCCAAGTGGCTGAAGACCTGCAGGGCCTCGATGAACTTTTGGCCTTGGGCGCGAGAGCCCTTGATGTCAAAGCTGAACACCGAGCCCGCACCGCGTGACAAAAGCTTTTGTGCCAGCGCATGCGAGGGGTGACTGACCAGCATGGGGTGGCCTACCCGGCTGACCAAGGGGTGCGCCGCCAAAAACGCCACCACTTTGGCGGTGTTTTCCATGTGACGCGCCATGCGCAGGGGCAGGGTTTCGATGCCCTGCAAGATCAGCCAGGCGGTGTGCGGGCTCATGCAGGCGCCAAAGTCGCGCAGGCCTTCGCGACGGGCCCGCAACAAAAACGCCCCCACGGTGCTTTCTTCGCTGAACACCATGTTGTGAAAGCCTTCGTAGGCTTGGCTCAGCTCGGCAAATTTGCCGGATTTGTCCCAGTCAAAGCTGCCGCCATCGACCACCACGCCACCCACCACGGTGCCGTGGCCCGAGAGGAATTTGGTGGCCGAGTGGTAAACGAGGTCAGCCCCGTGGTCGAACGGCTTGATCAGCCAGGGCGAGGTGAGGGTGGAATCCACCAAGAGCGGCACGCCTGCTTCGTGCGCGATGGCGCTCACGGCCTCGATGTCCAGCACGTCCATGCCCGGGTTGCCCACGGTTTCGCCAAAAAAGAGTGTGGTGTCGGGCTGCACGGCGGCGCGCCAAGCGTCCAGGTCGCCGGGTTTCACAAAGGTGGTGCGGATGCCAAAGCGGCTGAGCGTGTAGTGCAGCAGGTTGTGTGAGCCGCCGTACAGGGCCGACGAGGCCACGATGTGCGAGCCCGCACCCATGAGGGTGGCAATGGCCAGGTGCAGTGCCGCTTGGCCGCTGGCGGTGGTGATGGCTCCAATCCCACCTTCCAATGCCGACACGCGTTGCTCCAGCACCGCGTTGGTCGGGTTGCTGATGCGGCTGTAAACGTGCCCTGGGCGCTCCAGGTTGAAAAGCGCGGCGGCTTGGTCGGTGGACTCGAAAACAAAGGAGGTGGTCAGGTGGATGGGCGTGGCCCGCGCGCCGGTTGCGGGGTCGGGCGCAGCACCTGCGTGCAGGGCCAAAGTGTCAAAACCGGGATCGCTGTAACCAGCCATGAAGGGGCCTCCAAAAAAAGAATGCCAAAGCCTAGGGTTTGGCCTCTGGCTCAGGCTTGATTGTGGGCTATATTGAAAGCTCGGCTCAACAGCATCGACCCTCAGGAGACACACCATGCAAGTCAGCGACATTCTCCGCGTCAAAGGCGGCACCTTGTACACCGTGCAGTCGGACGAACCCTTGTCAATCGCCATGAACGACATGGCCGAAAAAGACATCGGCTCCTTGGTGGTCATGGCCAAGGGCGCGCTGGCGGGCATGCTGACCTTTCGCGAGGTGATTTTGCAAATCGTCAAAAACGGCGGCCAGGTCGGCACCACCTTGGTGGGCGACGCCATGGACGCCCAACCCCTGACCTGCGCCAGTGAGACCGACATCAACGAGGTTCGCCGCATGATGCTCGAACACCACGCCCGCTACATGCCGGTCATGGACGGCCCCATGCTGATGGGCGTGATCAGCTTTTACGACGTGGCCAAAGCCGTGGTGGACGGCCAAAACTTCGAGAACAAGATGCTCAAGGCCTATATCCGCGACTGGCCGGATGGCTCCGCCCCGGAGGCCGAAGACGCAAAAAGCTAGTCAGGCCCTGCCGCCTTGCCCTCAGGGATAATAATCAGCCATGAGCGGCAATACCTTTGGAAACTTATTCAGCGTCACCAACTTTGGTGAATCCCACGGCCCGGCCATTGGCTGCGTGATCGACGGCTGTCCGCCGGGCATGCCTTTGAGCGAGGCCGACATACAGCCCGACCTGGACCGCCGTCGCCCTGGCACCAGCAAGTTCGTCACCCAGCGCAACGAGCCCGATGCGGTGCAAATCCTCTCGGGCGTGTACCAGGGCCTGACCACCGGCACCCCGATTTGCCTCTTGATCCCCAACACCGACCAGCGCAGCAAGGACTACGTTGACATCTTGCAGACCTTCCGCCCAGGCCATGCCGACTACACCTACTGGCGCAAATACGGCTTGCGCGATCCGCGCGGCGGTGGGCGTTCTTCGGCGCGCCTGACAGCGCCCATGGTGGCGGCAGGCGCGGTGGCCAAAAAGTGGCTGAAAGATCAATATGGCACCACCTTTGTCGGCTGCATGACGCAAATTGGCGAGGTGCCGATTGGTTTTGAGAGTTGGGACCATGTGCCAAACAACCCGTTTTTTGCCCCGGTGGCCGATGTCTCGGCGCTGGAGGATTACATGGGCGCACTGCGCAAATCGGGTGACTCGTGTGGCGCGCGGCTGCGCGTGGTGGCACGCGGCGTGCCGGTGGGCCTGGGCCAGCCGCTGTTTGACAAGATCGACGCCGACATCGCGTTTGCCATGATGGGCATCAACGCGGTCAAGGGTGTGGAGATTGGCGCGGGCTTTGGCTGCGTCACGCAAAAAGGCAGCAGCGCGGGCGACACGCTGACGCCCGAAGGTTTTGTGGGCAACAACGCGGGCGGTGTGCTGGGCGGCATCAGCACCGGCCAAGACATCGAGGTGTCTGTGGCCATCAAGCCGACCAGCTCGATCTTGATCCCGCGCGACTCCATCGACGCCAACGGGCAGCCGACCGAAGTCATCACCAAGGGCCGTCACGACCCGTGCGTGGGCATACGCGCCACGCCGATTGCCGAGGCCATGCTGGCGCTGGTGGTCATGGAGCATGCTTTGCAGCACCGCGCCCAGTGCGGCGATGTGTCACACAGCGTGCCCCCCATTCCTGCAGCCAAGCCCTGATGCCGCTTGCCCGTCGGCCTTTGCTGCCGTTTGCCGCTTTGTCGGCCAGTTACTTTGCGCACATTGGGTTTTTCAACCCGTATTTGCCGCTTTGGCTGCAAGACATGGGTTTGAGCTTGCTGACCATCAGCGTGCTCACCGCGGTGCAGGCGGCCACCCGTTTGTTCGCGCCCTACGCCTGGGGGGCTTTGAGTGACCGCACCGGCGAGCGTGTGAAGTTGCTGCGCATTGGCGCGGCTGTGTCCTTTGCCTCGGCCTGTTTGTTGTTCTTTCCCTGGGGACCGTTGGGGCTGGGCCTGGTGTTGTTGGTCATGTTCACCCACACCAGCGCCATGATGCCCATGAGTGAATCGGCCATGGCGCACCTGGTCAGCCAGGGCGGGGGGTTTGACACCAAGCGCTACGGCCGTGTGCGGCTGTGGGGGTCGATGGGCTTTTTGGTCACGGTGTTTGTGGCGGGCGCTTGGTTTGAGGCCTTTGGCATGAAGCACTTTCCTGGCTGGACGGTGCTCAGCCTGGCGGCGGTTTTGCTCAGCGTGTGGTGGCTGCCCGATTTGAAAGAGGCCAGCCACCCTGCGCAAGGCCATCTGCCGGTGGGCCCGGTGCTGCGGCAAAAGCCGGTGCAGTGGTTTTTGGCCTCGACTTTTTTCCATGTGTTGTCGCACATTGGCATTTACGTGTTCTTTTCGCTGTATCTGGACGCCTTGGGTTACAGCAAAACCATGATTGGCCTGCTCTGGGCGGTGTCGGTGGCGGTGGAGATTGGCTGGTTTTACAGCCAATCGCGTTGGTTGCCGCGCATGTCATTGACGGCCTGGTTGGTGCTGTGTTCGGCGGTGACCGTGTTGCGCATGGTGTTGACTGCCGGTTGGGCCGATGTGCTGTGGGTCTTGTTGTTGGCGCAGGCCCTGCATGCGGTCACTTTTGCCACCCACCACACGGTCTGCATTGCCTTGTTGTCGCAGCATTTCCCGGGGCGTTTGCGTGGGCGTGGGCAAGCGCTTTACACCATCTTCGCTTACGGCTTCCCCGGGGTTTTAGGGGCTTTGCTGGGCGGGGTGATCAGCGAGCGCTGG
>CAMCNQ010000055.1 GCA_945875955.1 Limnohabitans sp. Rim8
ATTGTCACAATTGACGATTAAAGTTCTGACAGTTTCTGCCTTGCCAGAAACCACTTCCCCCCCCACCCTGAACCAGGAGGTCATATGTTGAGACTGAAATCATTCATCGCAGCGGTCGGTATGACCGTTGTGGCTGCCACCGCGATGGCCAGCGACATCACCGGCGCGGGCGCCACTTTCCCGTTCCCCGTCTATGCCAAGTGGGCCGAAGCCTACAAAGCGGCCACCAACGTGGGCTTGAACTACCAGTCGATCGGTTCTTCCGGCGGTATCCGTCAAATCCGCGCCAAGACCGTGACTTTCGGCGCCACAGACGCCCCTTTGTCGGGTGCTGACTTGGACAAGGACGGCATGGTTCAGTTCCCCATGATCATCGGCGGCACCGTGCCTGTCCTGAACTTGGACGGCTTCAAGCCCGGTGAACTGCGCGTGACAGGCCCCATATTGGCTGAGATTTTCTCCGGCAAGATCAGCAAGTGGAACGACCCCAAGTTCGCTGCTTTGAACCCTGGCAAAAACCTGCCCAACGAAATCATCACCGTGGTGCACCGCGCTGACGGCTCCGGCACCACCTTCAACTTCACCGACTACCTGAGTGCCGTGAGCAAAGAGTGGGCCGACGGTCCTGGCAAAAATGCCACCGTCAAGTGGCCAGCGGCCACTTCCGTGGGCGGCAAGGGCAACGAAGGTGTGGCGGCCAACGTCAACCGCGTCAAAGGCTCGGTGGGTTATGTGGAATACGCTTACGTGAAGAAGAACAACATGAACTTCATGCAAGTTCAAAACGCCGACGGCAAATACGTCAGCCCCGATGACCTGACTTTTGCTGCTGCTGCGGCCAGCGCCGACTGGTTCAGCGTGCCTGGCATGGGCGTGTCCATGGTGAATGCCAAGGGTGCCAACAGCTGGCCCATCAGCACCGCTTCGTTCATTGTGATGTACAAGAACCCAGCTGACAAAGCTGCCTCTGGCGAAGCGCTCAAGTTCTTCGACTGGTCTTTAAAGAACGGCAAGAAAATGGCCGCCGATCTGGACTATGTGGCCTTGCCTGACAGCCTGACCAACGACATCCGTTCCAAAGTCTGGTCACAAATTCAGAAGTAATTCTGGGTCCTTTGAACAGTTATCCGTCGGTTGAAAAAGAATTCGACCGACGGATTTTCTGTTGATTTGATGGTCATTGTTGGATGGACTCCCGCATGCAAAACTCCCCTTCCACATCAAAAGACAGCAGCCAAATGCTGGCCATGGCCAAACGCCAAAGGCTTCAAGATGTTGTTTTTCACAGATCAACGCAGCTTTTTTCGTTGATTGTGCTGAGTGCCCTGGCAGGCATCATCATTTCATTGTTTGTCAATGCTTGGCCCACTTTTGCCAAGTTTGGCGTGCCCTTTTTGTGGTTTGCCGAGTGGGACGTGAACAATGAGCAATTCGGCGCGGCCTTTGCCATCGTGGGCACCTTGTCCAGCGCAGGCCTGGCCTTGTTGATCGCCGTTCCCTTGGCTTTTGGCATTGCGGTCTTTTTGACCGAAACCTGCCCGGTCTGGTTGCGCCGACCCTTGGGCACGGCCATTGAATTGCTGGCCGCCGTGCCTTCCATCATTTACGGCATGTTCGGCTTGTTTGTTTTTGCCCCTTTGTTTGCCGACTACATTCAAGTGCCCGTGCGCGACTTGATGAGCGGCATGCCGTTGATTGGTTTCTTGTTTGGCGGTGCACCCAACGGCATGGGCATTTTGGCCGCTGGCATTGTTTTGGCGTTCATGGTCTTGCCCTTTGTGGCGGCTGTGATGCGCGATGTGTTTGAAATCACCCCGCCCATCTTGCGTGAATCGGCTTATGGCTTGGGCTGCACGACATGGGAAGTGGTGCGCGGTATCGTTTTGCCTTACACCCAAAAAGGGGTGATCGGTGGTGTCATGCTGGGTTTGGGCCGCGCCCTGGGTGAGACAATGGCGGTGACTTTTGTGATTGGCAACGCCAACCGCATGCCCACTTCGCTGTTTTCCCCTGGCACCTCGATCGCCTCAACACTGGCCAACGAGTTTGGCGAAGCGGCTGATTTGCACATGTCTTCGCTGTTTGCACTCGGCTTCTTGCTGTTTGTGATCACCTTTGTGGTCTTGGCCTTGGCCAAGTGGATGATCAATCGGGCTGAGAAAGCCAAGGGGTACTGATATGGCCAAGGACATGGATAAAGAGCTATACCGCCGCCGTCAAATCGCCAATTCTTTGGGCATGGCGACCTCGATGGTGGCGATGGCTCTGGGCATTGTGGTGTTGATGTGGATTTTGCTGGTGCTCTTCACCAACGGTTTTGCCGCTTTGGACTGGAACATGCTGACCAAAGACACGCCTGCACCCGGCACGGACGGCGGCGGTTTGCGCAATGCCATTGTGGGCAGTTTGATGATGGTGGGTTTGTCGGTTTTGGTGGCCACACCTGTGGGCATTTTGGCCGGCATTTACCTGACCGAATACGGTGACACCAGCAAAACAGCTGAGCTGACGCGTTTTGTGACCGACATCATGTTGTCGGCCCCATCGATTGTGATCGGCTTGTTTGTGTATGCGATCGCAGTGGCCACTTTGGGTCGCTTTTCGGGGTATGCCGGCAGCATGGCCTTGTCCTTGATCGCCGTGCCGGTGGTCATGCGCACCACGGAAAACATGCTGCGTTTGGTGCCTGGCAGTTTGCGGGAAGCGGCTTTTGCTTTGGGTGCACCACGCTGGAAAGTTTCTCTTTCCGTGACTTTGCGTGCGGCCAAAAGCGGTGTGATCACGGGCTTGTTGTTGGCCATTGCCCGCATCAGTGGCGAAACGGCACCCTTGTTGTTCACGGCCTTGAACAACCAGTTTTTCAGCACCGACATGACCAAACCCATGGCCAATTTGCCCGTGGTGATTTACCAGTTTGCCATGAGCCCCTACGACAACTGGATCCGTTTGGCTTGGGGCGGTGCTTTGTTGGTCACTTTGGCGGTGTTGTTGCTCAATATCTTGGCGCGCGTATTTTTCAGGGACAAGACATCTGTCTGATGCAGATTCTCTACCCCTATTCCAAAAAACATTTTCTGATCCATAGGAATCCACATGCCTGACAAGAAACCTCCGCAAATCGCCATCCAAGTGCGCAATCTTGATTTTTATTACGGCAAATTCAAAGGCTTGAAAAACGTCAATCTGGACATCGCCGAGCACCGCGTGACGGCCTTCATTGGCCCCTCGGGCTGCGGCAAGTCCACTTTGTTGCGCACGATCAACCGCATGTACAGCCTCTACCCCGGTCAGCGCGCCGAAGGTGAGATCAAGTTTTACGGTGAGAACATTCTGGACAAGGGTCAAGACCTGAACTTGTTGCGGGCGCAAATCGGCATGGTGTTCCAAAAACCCACACCGTTTCCAATGTCGATTTACGACAACATTGCTTTTGGTGTGCGTTTGTACGAAAACCTCAGCCGCGCCGACATGGACGAACGGGTGGAATGGGCTTTGAGCAAGGCCGCGATCTGGAAAGAGGTCAAGGACAAGTTGAACCAAAGCGGTTTGTCACTGTCTGGTGGTCAGCAACAGCGTTTGTGCATTGCCCGCACGGTGGCGGTCAAGCCCAAGGTGATTTTGTTGGACGAACCCACATCGGCGCTGGATCCGATTTCCACTGCCAAAGTGGAAGAATTGGTCAGTGAACTGAAGAAAGAGTACACCGTGGCCATCGTCACCCACAACATGCAACAAGCGGCGCGGGTGTCTGACTTCACGGCTTACATGTATTTGGGTGAGCTGATGGAGTTTGGCCAAACTGAGCAGATTTTCATGAAACCTGCCCGTCAAGAAACCGAAGATTACATCACTGGCCGTTTCGGCTGATCAGGAGCAAAAAATGGAAAAGCACATTTCGAGTCAATTTGATGCAGACCTGACCAACGTGTCCTCGCGTGTCTTGGAGCTGGGTGGTTTGGTGGAATCCCAAACACGCCATGCGGTTTACTCTTTGGCCCAGCTGAACCTGGAAGTGGCAGAGCAGGTCATCGCCACAGAAAAAGAAGTGAACAAGATGGAAGTCGAGATCGATGCCGAACTGGCCACGATCATTGCCCGCCGTCAGCCCACGGCCATCGATTTGCGTTTGTTGATGGCCATCTCCAAGATCACCGGCAACTTGGAGCGTGCCGGTGACGAGGCCGAGCGCATCGCGCGCATGGTCAAGCAAATCTTGAACAACCACGGCAATCCCCGCAACTTGCCTTCCTCAGAGCTGCGCATCGCCTCCGACCTGGCCTCAAATCTGTTGCGCAAGTCGCTCGATGCGTTTGCCCGTCTGGACGTGAACACTGCCTTGACCATTTTGAAAGAAGACGATTTGATCGACGCCGAGTTCAATGGCTTTGTGCGCAAATTGGTCACCTACATGATGGAAGACCCCCGCACGATTTCAGCCAGTCTGGACTTGCTGTTTGTGGCCAAGGCGATCGAGCGCATTGGCGACCATGCCAAGAACATTGCCGAGTTTGTGATCTATGTGGTCAAGGGAGCGGATGTGCGCCACACCGCTTTGACTGAAATTGAAAAAGCGGTCCAATGAGAACACTGCCAAGGATTCTGATCGTTGAAGATGAGGCGCCCATTGCCGAATTGATCTCGGTGAATTTGCGGCACAACGGTTTTCAACCTGTTTGGGCCATGGATTCGGATTCTGCTCAGCGCGAACTCGATGAAATACTGCCCGATGTGATCTTGCTCGACTGGATGCTGCCGGGTGAAAGTGGCTTGGCCCTGGCCCGCCGCTGGCGCGCTTCGGCGCGCACCAAAACCATTCCCATCTTGATGCTGACGGCCCGTGGCGATGAGGCCGATCGCGTTGCAGGGCTCGATGCGGGTGCCGACGATTACATCGTCAAACCGTTTTCGCCGCGCGAATTGCTGGCCCGCATCCGTGCCGTTTTGCGCCGCCGGGTGCCCGAATCGGCCGGTGGGGCGGTCAAAATTGGCGAGCTGCAATTGGACGCCGACACCTACCGCGTCAGCTGGCAAGACAAGCCCGTCAAAGTCGGCCCTACTGAATTCAAGTTGCTCCAGTACCTGATGCGCCACCCCGAGCGGGTCCACACGCGCGGCATGCTGCTGGACAAAATTTGGGGTGACCATGTCTACATTGAAGAGCGCACCGTCGATGTCCATGTCAAGCGCTTGCGAGAGTCTTTGGGCGATGCAGGCAGTATGATTGAAACCGTACGCGGTGCGGGCTACCGAATGACAGCTTCGCCCGCGATTTAATGGTTTTTTTGCGAGCGGCCTCCATTGCTAGCGTTGATTTTTGCGGTTCTCTTTGTGGCCTTGCCCGTTTGGGCCTGGATGGGTGCCGCCGCCGCGGCCTCGGTTGCGCTTTTCATGGTGAGCCTCAGCGCATTGGTGCTGATTTGGAAAACCCAAAGGTTGGAGCTGTGGCTGTCTCAAACCGACTTGCACTCGCACCTGCCTTGGAGCGGGGTTTGGTCTGAAATTGCCCTGCGCATTCAGCGCCTGCTGAGGCTGCGCGAAAAACAAGCGGCAGATGCGGAGCAGCGTTTGCAGTATTTTTTGCAGGCCATACAGGCCTCGCCCAGTGGGGTGACGTTGTTGGATGCGCAAGGGCGCATCGAGTGGTGCAATGCCACGGCCTCCGGCCATTTGGGCTTGGATGCCCGCCGCGATTTGAAGCAACACATCGTGCATTTGGTGCGAGACCCTGTTTTTTCAAAATACTTCAGCATGGCTACACACGAAGAGGAAGTGGTCATTGATGGCCGCACCGGCTCTTTGGCAAAAGCCCGCAAGCTGTCCTTGCAATTGCACACCTATGGCCAGGGCCAACAATTGTTGCTCTCGCGCGACATCACCTCGGTCACCATGGCCGAAGCCATGCGCCGTGATTTCGTGGCGAATGTGTCACACGAAATTCGCACGCCCTTGACCGTGCTCGGCGGTTTTGTGGAAACACTGCAGTCCATTCCCTTGGGCGCAGACGAGCAGCAGCGCTACTTGAGTTTGATGGCGGTGCAGGCCGACCGCATGCAAAACTTGGTGGCCGATTTGCTCACCTTGTCGCAGTTGGAAGGCAGCTTACCGGCCGGCTTGCACCAGCAAGTGGATTTGCCTGAATTGATGGACCGATTGGCGGCAGACGCTGCAGCCTTGTCGTCGGTGTTGTCGGTGATGGAAGTGGAGGCGCCAGTACCGGTGCACCAACTGGTGTTTGAGCCTTCCCCCGAATGGGCCTTGCTGGGCGTGCGCTCTGAGCTGCTCAGCGCCATGTCCAACCTGGTGAGCAATGCCATCCGCTACACCCCCGCAGGGGGCAGCGTGCATGTGGGCTGGCAGCGCACGGCCGACTGGGCCAGCTTTTTTGTCACCGACAGTGGCCCGGGCATCGCGCCCGAGCATTTGCCGCGTTTGTCGGAGCGCTTTTACCGGGTGGACCGCAGCCGCTCTCGCGAAACGGGGGGCACGGGCTTGGGCTTGGCGATTGCCAAACATGTGGCGCAACGCCACGGCGGCGAGTTGCGCATAGAAAGTCGCTTGGGCCAGGGCTCCACCTTTCAACTGGTCTTGCCTGCCAGCCGGATAGTGCCCATCGCCAGCTAAAGCAGAGCCAGCGGGCTTTGTCATCAGAAATTCTTTGAAACGTCTTCGTATTTTCACGGGGCCGTTGAATCATCAGGCTCAACCAGGAGTTGAGCAATGCGGATCACGGTCATCGGTTCAGGTTATGTGGGTTTGGTGACAGGTGCATGCCTGTCTGATTTGGGCTTCAAGGTGCTTTGCCTTGACAAGGACGAAGAAAAAATTCGGGCTTTGCAAAACGGTGAGGTGCCCATTTACGAGCCTGGCCTGCAAGCGCTTTTGGCCAGAAACCGTGCCGATGGACGCATTCGTTTCACCACCGATGCCTTGGAGGCGGGTGAGCACGGCGATGTTTTGTTCATTGCCGTGGGCACCCCGCCTGCAGAGGACGGTTCAGCCGACTTGGTGCACGTCCTGTCGGTAGCGGCCATGATTGGGCAGCACCTGAAAAACTTCAAGCTGGTGATCAACAAATCCACCGTGCCGGTGGGCACCGCTGACCGGGTGCGTGCGGCCATTTCGCACGAGTTGTCCCAGCGCGGCATGGCGCTCGATTTGTTTGACGTGGTGTCCAACCCGGAGTTTTTGAAAGAAGGCGCGGCTATCGACGATTTCATGCACCCCGATCGCATTGTGGTGGGCATAGACGAGGGCCTGAACCACAGCAAAAGCCAGCGCATGATGGGCGACTTGTACGCCAGTTTCAACCGCCACCATGCACGCACCGTGTGGATGGATGTGCGCAGCGCGGAATTGACCAAGTACGCGGCCAATGCCATGCTGGCCACGCGCATTTCTTTCATGAATGAAATCGCCAATTTGGCCGATGTGTTGGGTGCCGATGTGGACCACATTCGCCGGGGCATTGGTGCCGACAACCGGATTGGCCACAGTTTCTTGTACGCCGGTTGTGGCTATGGGGGCAGCTGCTTTCCCAAGGACACCCAGGCCTTGGTCAGCACCGCCCGTGAGCATGGCCAGGGCATGCAGGTGGTCGCTGCGACAGAGCGGGTCAACCAGCAGCAAAAAGAAATTTTGGTGAACCGCTTGGTGGCCACTTTGGGGCCCGATCTGACAGGATTCAAAATAGCGGTTTGGGGTTTGGCCTTCAAACCCAATACCGACGACATGCGTGAGGCCACCAGCCGCGTGGTGATTCCGAATTTGCTGGAGCGCGGCGCCCAGGTCAGCGCCTTCGATCCGGTGGCCGGCGTCGAGGCGATGAAAGCCTTGCGCAGCGATTGCCAAGACAAGCCCCAGTGGCTCGAGCGGTTTGAACTGGCCAAAGACGACATGGCCGCCTTGGTGGACGCCGATGCCTTGTTGGTGTTGACGGAATGGAAAAATTTTCACAACCCCGACTTCCAGCACATGAAGGCCTTGATGCGCAGGCCTTTTGTCTTGGATGGTCGCAACTTGTACAACCCAGAGGCATTGGCCGAATTGGGCATCGCCTACCAAGGCGTGGGGCGGCGCAATGATTTGGTGCAACTCATGCGCAGCGGGTCAAGCCCAGCGGATGACGCCACCCATCGCAAGGAAGAAGCCGTTTCAGCCCTGCATGCCTAAGGGCTTTTACCGGCTCATCTTGGCGCAGTTTGCCAGTGGCCTGGCGGACAACGCCTTCATGATCCTGGGCATCTTCTTTTTGCAAGAGCAGGGCCATCCGGGTTGGTGGTCACCGCTTTTGAAATTTGCATTCACCCTCAGTTATGTGGTCTTGGCCGGTCTGGTGGGGCCGGTGGCCGATGCCTTTGCCAAAGGGCGTTTGATGGCCTGCATGAACATGCTCAAACTCTGCGGCCTGGTCTTGCTGGTGGCAGGGGCCCATCCATTTTTGGCTTTTGCCCTGAGCGGCATGGCTGCTGCGGTTTATGCCCCGGCCAAATACGCCTTGGTCACCGAAACCGTGCCCTCGGCTTTGTTGGTGAAAGCCAATGCCTGGCTGGAGGTGACCGTGGTGTTGGCTGTTTTGCTGGGCATTGCCTGTGGCGGCTTTTTGAGCCAATGGCAGGCCCCAATGGGCCTTGACGCGGCCATCTCGCATTTCATTGTGGCCTTCATGGGGGCTGCGCCCACGAGCACCGGGCCTGCCTTGGCGTTGGTAGGGGCTGTTTACTTGGCTTCGGCTTGGCTCAACATGGGGTTGGCTTCTTTGGATGCCCAAAGGCGCAGCACGCCTTTGACTTGGCGCGCTTTGCAATGGACTTTGTTTTGGCAAAACAACCGCCGGCTGTGGGCCGACCCCTTGGGCGGACTGTCCCTGTTTGTGACCACGCTCTGCTGGGGCGTGGGGGCCGTGCTGCAGTTTGCGGTGCTGCAATGGGCCCAGACCAAGGCGGGCCTGAGTTTGCAGCAAGGGGCTTATTTGCAGGCGGTGGTCGCGCTGGGCGTGATCACTGGGGCCATGCTGGCCGCACGGTTTTATAAGATCGCCAATGCCCGCAAAGCCATGCCATGGAGTTTGGTTTTGGCCGCATTGCTGCCGTGCATGGCGCTGACCGAGTCCGTCTGGCTGGCCCTGCCTTTGCTGCTTGTGGCCGGTTGTGCAGGCGGCATGCTGTTGGTGCCCATGAATGCCTTGCTGCAGCACCGAGGGCAAAAGATCTTGAGCTCAGGCCGCTCCATCGCGGTGCAAGGCTTCAACGAAAACCTGAGTGTTTTGCTGATGCTGGGCTTCTACAGCCTTTTGTTGGCCGCCCAAGTGCCCTTGGTGGGCGTGATGCTGCTGCTCATGCTGCCCCTCTTGCTCAGTGCCCTGCCCATGCTCAAACAGTGGCAGCAACGCGCTCGCCGGGCGGTTTAGCCGCGTGCGGGGCCGCTTGGCCGGGTGCGGAGGCAGACGCGGTTCACAATTTGGCGGCGCTGGACAAAGTGGTCCTGAAAATCGCCTCCACCTGGGTGGTGATTTCTTGCCAATCCCACTGGCGAATGCTCGATTGGGTGTGCTGGCGCGCTTGCTGCAAGGCCCCTGGAATTTGCGTGATCTCCAAGGCCTTGTTGACATAGCTTTGCGGGTCTTCGCCTTGGACCAACCAGCCGTTGTGGGCGTCTTTGATCAACTCGCTGGCCGCCGCACAGTCGAAGGCCAACACCGGGGTGCCGCTGGCCAGCGCTTCGAGGGTGACGTTGCCAAAGGTCTCGGTCAAACTGGGAAACAAAAACAAATCGGCACTGGCATAAAGTTCGGCCAATTGGGCATGTGTGCACATGCCGACAAAGACCGCGTGCGGGCAGCGTGCTTGCAAATGGCTGCGGTAGGGGCCGTCACCGGCAAACACCAGTTTGACTTGGCGACCCTTGCGCCGCAAAGCCTCGTCGGTGGCGACAATCAGGTCCAGATTTTTCTCCACAGCCAGCCGACCGGCTGACAGAAGCACCATGGTGTTGTCATCGGCCCCCCACGACTGTCGCAGCGCCGTGTTTCTTTGCTCAGGGCGAAACAATTGGGTGTCAACCCCGCGTGCGACCACCCGCAAATTGTCAAACCCACAGGCTTGCAGTTGGCTTTTGAGCGCATAGGTGGGCACCATGGTGCAAGAGGTGCGGTTATGAAATTTGCGCAAATAAGCCATGATGGATTTGCTGAGCCAACCCACGCCGTAGTGCTTGCTGTAACTGGCGAAGTTGGTTCTGAAATCCGACGTCACCGGCAAACGCAGGACCTGCGCCGCTTGCAAGGCCGACCAACCCAAGGGGCCTTCGGTCGCAATGTGGATCAAATCGGGGCGTTTGTGACGCCAGGCCTTGATCAGGGTTTTCTTGCTGGGCATGCCCAGCTTCAGTTGGGGGTACCGCGGTATGGGCAGGCCCCTGAGTAAAATTTCGGTCCACCCCGCGGGCGACGAGCCGGTGTCGTTTTTGTCTTGGCGCGGGCGAATCAATTGGATGGTGTGGTTTCTTTGGCTGAGCAAATGGACCAGTTTGGACAGCGTGAGGGCCACGCCATTGACCTCGGGCGGCCAGGTCTCGGTGACCACGGCAATCCGCATGGGGGCGTCGGTGGGTTCAAAGTTTTCGACCAAGAGGCCATCGGTGTGTGTCGTGTCCATGCCGATGATCTTGAGGCGCGGATTTAACAACTTGATGACAAAGTCAGATTTTTGAAAAACGCGTGTCAAATTTTTAAAACCCGAACTGTCATTGTTTTTTCACATGAAATCAGGATCATTGGGATTCATTCTTTACGAGGTGATGGTGTGAAAGATTTTTTCGAAGCTTTGAGAATTCAGCGGTGGGACGATCATCGGTACTACCACCACTGCCGCATCAACCAGTCCTTGCACTTTCTGAGCGCGATGGCCTTTGTCGTGGCCTACGCCATGCTGTTCATCCAGCCCGCATGGGCCGCGTTGATCGCGTGGATGGTCTCCATGACGTCAAGGCAAGCTGGGCATTTTTTCTTTGAGCCTTTGGGTTATGACCATGTGAACCAGGCCACGCAGGAGTTCAAAGAAGACATCAAGGTGGGCTACAACCTGCGGCGCAAAGTGGTGCTGCTCAGCGTGTGGGCGCTTTTGCCTTTGGCCATTTTCATGAACCCCGGCTTGTTTGGCCTCTTGCCTGAGCACGACAGCTTGGCCGGGTTTTTGGATGCCGTTGGCTATGCCTGGTTGTTCTTGGGCATCACGGCCTTGTTGTTTCGCACTGTGCACCTGTTCTTTTTGCAAGGTGTGCAAACCGGCCTGGTGTGGATGACCAAGATCCTCACCGATCCTTTTCACGACATTTACCTTTATCACAAAGCGCCTTTGCAGTTGCTGCGTGGTCAGCGCTTCGCCGATCAAGACCTGCACGTCAGCTCTTGATGACAAGTTGGGTTGGAGCCAACAACCCACCTGTCCCAACTTCCATCGCCGCTACACCTCGGGCACTGCCCGAGGCCTTTTTTCAGCGGAACAAAGTCTCTTTCAAAATGCGGCGGCGAATGGTTTTGTTGGTCATCTCCGGAGCATGCCACCACCAACCATCGCGCTGCATTTGCTGCGCGGCCAAGACGAACTTTTGCAGCACGGCTTCAAAATCTGCGTCGCTGTAGTTCAGGCTGAAAATCAAACGCCCTGTGCCCACCCAACTGAGTGACAGTCCATGCAGCCTGAGGTAGTACTGCAGCATCCAGTTGTAACGGCTGGGCTGCGTGTAGAACAGCGTCCACACACTCGACATGTTGGCCGCTTGCAAGGGCAAGCCTTCGCGTTGCATGGTGCTGTTGAAGTGCGCAGCCCTGGCATTCCAGCGTTCGTCCAGGCCTTCGTAGATGGCCTTGATTTCGGGGGTTTCCAGTTGGTCCAAAAAGGCCGACATGGCCCCCATCACACCGGGGTGCGCATTGAAGGTGCCACGTGCAAAGCAGATGTCGGCCGGACGGTCTTGGCGAAAGCGTGTCATCCAAGGGCGTTGGCCGCACACCACCCCAACGGGAAATCCGCCGCCCAAGGTTTTGCCGTAGGTGACCATGTCGGCCTGCACACCAAAATAAGCCTGTGCACCACCCGCCGCCAAACGGAAGCCCAAGAAGACCTCGTCAAAAATCAGCACGATGCACTTGTCGGTGCAAACTTGGCGCAAGGCTTTGAGCCAGGTGGTGTAAGCCTCCCTGTCGTAGGCGGCGCGCCGGCTGCTGTCCACCAAAGTGGAGTCGCCCGGGGCGTTGGCATTGGTGTGCAGCGCCTGCAAGGGGTTGATCAGCACACAAGCGATGTCTTTGCGGGCGCGCAGCACGTCCAGGCTGCGTTCGTTCATGTCGCTCAGGGTGTAGGTTTCGCGCGGCGGCATGGGGTTGCCGGGGCCGGGCTGCACATCTTCCCACCAGCCGTGGTACGCACCGCAAAAGCGCACGATGTTTTTGCGCTTGGTGTGGTAGCGGGCCAGGCGCACGGCTTGCATCACGGCCTCGGTGCCCGACATGTGGAACGAGACTTCGTCCATGCCCGAGATGGCTTTGAGGCGTTTGGCATTGTTGGCCACCACCGGGTGGTAAGAGCCCAGCACAGGGCCCAGCGCCTGGGTACGGGCCATGCCTTCGGCCATGGTGTGTTTGTAAAAGTCGGCCCCAAACACATTCACGCCATACGAGCCGGTCAGGTCATAGAACTCTTGGCCATCCAGGTCGGTGACCTTCACACCTTGCGCCGATTGCAGGAACGAGCCGACTTTCAGGTGCTCACGCACCATCGGGCTGAATTGAAACGGTACACGGTAGGCCGCGATGAACTGCATGTCCGAAATGTCTTCGCGGGCGCTGACCGTGGCTTCAATGCTCAGGCGGTGGCGGCTTTGCAGGGTTTGGGCCATGTTGAAAAAGGCGGCCCGGCGCAGTGCTTGGACGTTGCTGGGGGCGTCGTCGCAGCTGAAAAAAGTGGCATCGTCAAAGCTGTAACCCGGCAACCAGCGTGCCAGCCGTTTGGCCATGCGCGAGTGGCCAGCCAAAGAGCGGTGCTTGGCGCGAGAAAGCTGTATGCGCCGCTTCAAAGCGGGGGCCAGTGCCGCCAAGATGCCCAAACTGATCCATGTTGTGTTCACAGTCGATTTCCTTGAGTCCATGAAATTTCTTTTTTATTC
>CAMCNQ010000056.1 GCA_945875955.1 Limnohabitans sp. Rim8
CAGACCGCCACAGAGCCACCCTGACCATGGTGGCCAAACAAGCCGGTGTCTCGCCCAGCACGGTGTCCCGCATCTTGAATGGCACGGCCCAGGTCAGCGAAGAAAAGCAAGCCTTGGTCAAGTCGGTCATCCAAGCGCTGGGGTTCAGGCCCGATCCGGCCGCCCGCGGCTTGGCCGGTGGCCGGACCATGAGCATTGGGGTGCTGACCCAGTTCATCGACAGCCCCTACTACGGCGAAGCGCTGCGCGGCATTGAAGACGCGCTGCTCAAAGCCAACTATGTGCCCTTGTTTGTCAGTGGCCACTGGAATGAGCAAGAAGAAAAAGACCGCTTGTTCATGCTGCAAGAGCGCAAGGTGGACGGCATCATCGTGTTGACGGGAAAACTCTCAGACAACACCCTGGTCGAGATGGGGGCCAACATGCCCGTGGTGGTGACGGGGCGTCGTTTATCGGCCCCCAATGTGTTCAGCATCGACTTTGACAATGCCGAGGGGGCTTGCTTGGCCGTCAGGCATTTGCATGCGCTGGGCCACCACCGCGTGGCCTTCATCTCGGGCCCGCTGGACCACCCCGATGCAGACCAACGCTTGCAGGGCTACCAAAGCGAGATGAAAAACAAAGACATGGCCGATGACCCCCAGTTGGTGATCACCAGCGATTACCAAGAAGCCGGGGGCTTTCGTGCCATGAACAGCTTGTTGGATGCGCGCGTGCAATTCACCGCGGTGATTGCGGCCAACGACCAAATGGCCTACGGCGCCCGCCTGGCTTTGCACAGGGCAGGCCTGCGTGTGCCAGAGGATGTGTCATTGATCGGCTTTGATGACCTGCCGCATTCGGCTTTCACTTTGCCGCCGCTGACTTCGGTGCGGCAATCCGTTTATGAAATTGGCGCATCGGCGGCCAAGGCCATGTTTGATTTGCTCAACAAGAAAAACCCCCCTTCCAAATTGGTGGAAGCGGAATTGGTGGTGCGCGAGTCGACCCGCATTTACCGGCGCTGAGCCAGGCCACGCTTTATCGCCGCGAGGCCAGATAAATGCCGGGCAAGATCAGGGCCGCGCCCAAGATGTGGTGCCAGCCCAAAGCCTCGCCCAGCACCGCCCAGGCGATCAGGCCACCATACAAAGGCCCCAGGTACAAACTGGCCGCCACCCGGCTGGCCCCCAGCACTTTTTGCGAAAAACCATAGGCCCAATAAGCGCCTATGCCCGGCACCAAACCCGCGGCCACCACCAAAAAGCTGGCATGCGCAGACCAAGCCGGGGTATCGGCCTGCAGCCATTCCCAAACGGCAAAGGGCAACAGCACCACCACCCCACCCGCGCAAATGCAGGCCAAGCGCGCCGTGGCGCTCAAGGGGCTGGCCCATTTTTTTTGCAACAAGGCAAAGCCGGCCCAAGAGACCATGGCCACCACGATCCAGCCGTCGCCTGTGACCCATTGCACTTGGCCCAGCGCCAGCCATTGGCCTTTGACCACCACATGAAAGACACCCGACATGGCGATGAACACACCCAGGCCTTGCCGCCAGGAAAACCGCTCACCCAGCCAAAACACAGCGCCCAGCGCAATCAGCACCGGCGAGGCCGCGTAAATCAGCGCGATGTTCATGGCCGATGTGGTTTGCGCACCCTTGTAAACCCAGGCCCCGCAAATGAGCATGCCCAAGGCCCCCAGCACCAGGTATTGCCCTGAATGGCGCAGGGTGTCATGCCGCAATTGCCACAGCTCTTTGCGCGCCAGCAGGCCCAAGATCAAGCCGGCCAGGGCCCAGCGGCCAAAGGCCAGCATGTGGGGCTCGATCACCCCGGGGGCGATGCGCGCCACCAGGTAGTTGACGCTCCACATGGCCGGGGTGACCCACAGCAGCGACAGGGCCAATCGTTCACGCGATTCGGGGGTTTTTAAAAAAGCCATACGGGCCCGATTGTGACGACAAAAAAAACCGCCCTGGCGGTGGCCGGGGCGGTTGGTGCTTTCAGCAGCCCTTGGGTGCTTCAGCGGGTGTCTCAGGCCGCCAAGCGCGCCTGCAAATTGGCCTTGGTGTCCATCAGGGCCTTGGGCAGGTGGTAGCTCAGCTGGCTGAAGTGTTCGTCGTGCAATTTGAATTCGGCCTGCCAGGCGGCTTTGTCGATGCTGGTCACGGTCTGGAATTGGGTGGCGCTGAAGTCCAGCCCGGTCCAGGTGATTTCTGCATAAGTGGGGGCCACGCCAAACAGGGTTTCTTGGCCTTGGGCCTTGCCCTCGATGCGGTCAATCATCCACTTGAGCACGCGCATGTTGTCGCCATAACCGGGCCAGACAAACTTGCCGTCTTCGCCTTTGCGGAACCAGTTGACGCAGAACATGGCGGGCAGCTGGTGGCCTGCGGCTTGCACTTGGGCCCCGGTGTCCAGCCAGTGCTGGAAGTAGTCGCTCATGTTGTAGCCGCAAAAGGGCAGCATGGCAAACGGGTCGCGGCGCACCACGCCTTGCGCGCCAGAAGCAGCGGCGGTGGTTTCCGAGCCCATGGTGGCGGCCATGTAGACGCCTTCGGTCCAGCTGCGCGCTTGGGTGACCAAGGGCACGGTGGTCGAGCGGCGACCGCCAAACATGAAGGCGTCGATGGGCACGCCCGCCGGGTCGTCCCAAGCCGGGTCCAGCGCGGGGTTGTTGGTGGCGGCCACGGTGAAACGGGCGTTGGGGTGGGCGGCTTTGGCACCGGTCTCTTTGGCGATCTGGGGCGTCCAGTCCTTGCCTTGCCAGTCGATCAAATGCGCGGGCAATGCGCCGGTGTCTTTTTCCATGCCTTCCCACCACACATCGCCGTCGTCGGTCAGGGCCACGTTGGTGAAGATCACGTCCTTGTTGAGGCTCAACATGCAATTGGGGTTGGTCAGCAGGTTGGTGCCAGGGGCCACGCCAAAATAACCGGCCTCGGGGTTGATGGCGTACATCTTGCCGTCGGTATGGGGCTTGATCCAGGCGATGTCGTCACCGATGGTGGTGACTTTCCAGCCGCCAAAGGCCGCAGGCGGCACCAGCATCGAGAAGTTGGTCTTGCCACAGGCGCTGGGGAAAGCGGCGGCCACATGGTACTTTTTGCCCTCGGGGTTGGTCACGCCCAAAATCAGCATGTGCTCGGCCAGCCAGCCTTGGCTGCCCTGTGTCTCGTTTGCCGCTGCTCGGCCCATGTTGCTGGCAATGCGCAGCGCAAAACACTTCTTGCCCAGCAAGGCGTTGCCGCCGTAGCCCGAGCCGTAAGACCAGATTTCGCGGGTCTCGGGAAAGTGCACGATGTACTTGGTGCTGGGGTTGCAAGGCCATGAGGTGGCGTCTTTTTGACCCGCCGCCAAAGGCGCGCCCACGGTGTGCATGCACGGTACAAAAGCGCCGTCGGCGCCCAGCACCTCAAACACAGCCTTGCCCATGCGGGTCATGATTTTTTGGTTGACGGCCACGTAGGCGCTGTCGGTCAACTCAATGCCGATGTGGCTGATGTGTGAGCCCAGAGGCCCCATCGAGAACGGCACCACATACATCGTGCGCCCAGCCATGCAGCCGTCAAACAGCGGGTTCAAGGTGGCGCGCATTTGCGCGGGTGCCATCCAGTTGTTGGTGGGACCTGCGTTTTCTTTGAGGGCCGAGCAGATGAAAGTGCGGTCTTCCACGCGGGCCACATCCGACGGGTCAGAGCAGGCCAAATAAGAATTGCTGCGCTTGGCCGGGTTGAGCTTTTTGAAGGTCCCGGCCGCCACCAATTCGGCGCACAAGCGGTCGTATTCTTCTTGCGAGCCATCGCACCAATAGACTTGGGCGGGTTTGCACAGGGCGGCCATTTCGGCGACCCAGGCGATCAAATTCGCGTTCTTGACGTAGGTGGGTGTATTCAGATTCAGGCCCTGCATTGCGGGTGAGTTCATGACAAGCTCCAAGTTTAAAAATCGTTTTTTCAAAGCGCCCGACAAAGACTTTTTGAAAAAACGGCTCGGTCGCTGAGATACTGTTCGCTTGGGGCCTGTGAATCGTGCTCAAGGGCTTGGGTCAACAGCGGGACTCGATTTTAGGGAGCCAGCCCCTGCCGTGCTTGTTAAATGTGCGCAAAATCCTTATTAATACATGCAAAAAATGCATTACGTTATGCCGTTTGGAGCAATCCCAGCTTCTGGGCGGGTGCGCCGCGCCTGGCTGGTCCTGGGCGCAACCGGTCTGTTGTTGACCGCCATTGGCGGCCATGCACAGACCCCAAGCCCGGTCAAAATTGCCGCCGCCAGCAATTTGAAGTTTGTACTTGCTGACCTCACAAGCCAATACAGGAAAGAAAGTGGTGTGCAGGTCATGGTGAATCTGGGGGCCTCGGGAAATTTGGCCAGACAGATACAGCAGGGCCTGCCGGTCGAGCAGTTCATCTCGGCCGACGAGGCCTGGGTGGCCCATTTGGCCCAGGCGGGCCACACCGTCGACCCAGGTCAGCGCTACGCGAGGGGGCGCTTGGCCTTGGTGGTGCCGATCCAATCGGCCCTGCCCCTGAATCAGGGTTTACCCGCAGTGGCCAAGGCCCTCAAAGCCGCTGACAAGTTCGCTTGGGCCAACCCCGCATTGGCGCCCTATGGGGTGGCTGCCGAGCAGGCTTTGCAGCGCTTGGGCCTGCTTGAGGCGCTGGCCAGCCATAAAGTCTTGGGCGACAACATCGGGCAAACCACCCAGTTTGTGGCCACGGGGGCGGCGCAAGCGGGCATCACCGCGCTGTCCATGGCCACGGCACCGGAATTGGCCCAAACACTCAGGGCCTTGCCCTTGCCAGAGACTTTGCACGCGCCCTTGCACCAGCGCATGGTTTTGCTCAAAGGCGCCAGCCCCGCTGCCGTGGCATGGCAGCAATACCTGCTCAGCCCGCAGGCGCAAGCGGTGTTTTTGCGCCATGGTTACGCCTTGCCGCAATAATCAAGCTCCTTTGCAAACCCGCAACCCATGGATTGGTCCGCACTTTCTGTTTCTTTGACCTTGGCCGTTTTGACCACCCTGGTCTTGCTGCCGCTGGGCCTGGCGCTGGCCCGCTGGTTGGCGGTGACGGCTTGGGCGGGCCGCCCGCTGGTGGAGGCCTTGCTGCTGCTGCCCCTGCTGCTGCCGCCCACCGTGATGGGCTTTTACTTCTTGGTGGCCTTTGGACAAGGCAGCCCCTTGGGGGCTTGGTTGGCCAATGCAGGCATTCGCTTGGTGTTCACGCTCGAGGGTTTGCTCTTGGTCAGCGTGCTGGTCAACCTGCCCTTCATGGTGCAGCCCATACAGCGCGCTTTTGCCGCCGTGCCCAACAGCCTTCGCGAGGCGGCCTGGGTCTCGGGCCTGTCCCCCTGGCAAACCTTTTGGCGCATCGAGTTGCCCCTGGCCTGGCCGGGGCTGTTGGCGGGCATTGCGCTCACGGTGGCACACACCCTGGGTGAGTTCGGGGTGGTGCTGATGGTGGGCGGCAACATCGAGGGCGAAACCCGCACCCTGTCGGTCTCGCTGTACGACAAAGTCCAGGGCATGGACATGCAATCTGCGCACCTGATGGCGCTGGTGCTGGTGGGCGTGTCCTTGACCGCCTTGAGCCTGGTGTTGGCCTTTGACCGGGTGGGCCAAGGTGGCCGCGCCCTGCAGGAGCGTTGATGCAGGGCCTGCGCGTGCAATTGCGTTCCCAAGCGCCCATCCGGCTGGAGGCCGAATTTGACTGCGGCGCTGGCGAGTTGGTGGCCTTGGTCGGACCATCGGGCAGTGGCAAAACCAGCATGTTGCGCGCCATTGCCGGCTTGTGGACGCCCGCCGATCTGCAAGGCCAAATCCACGTCGCAGGGCAGGCTTGGCTGGACAGCGCCAAAGGCGTGCAGCTGAGCCCACAGCAGCGCCGCGCGGGCCTGGTGTTTCAGCATTACGCCTTGTTCCCGCACATGACCGCATTGGCCAATGTGGCCTTGGCGGCGGGCCCCGGTTGGTCGGCGGCCCAAGTACAGGCCTTGCTCAACCGCTTGGGCTTGGCGGACCTGAGCCAACGCCGACCGGCGCAACTGTCGGGCGGCCAGCAGCAGCGCGTGGCCTTGGCGCGGGCCTTGGTGCGGGTCATGCCGACACCCCAAATGGACAAGCCTTCAAGCGGTGAACGGCAAGCCTTGCCGGGCGTATTGCTGCTCGATGAGCCGTTTTCTGCGGTGGATGCCCCCACGCGCCAAACGCTTTACCGCGAGCTGGCCGCTTTGCGTCAAAACGTGTCTGTCCCCATGCTGCTGGTCACGCACGATCTGGCCGAGGCCCGCCGCCTGGCCGACCGGGTGGTGATCGTGGACGCCGGACAAACCTTGCAAACCGGCACGCCTGCCCGTGTGTTTGCCAGCCCCCGCAATGCCCGCGTGGCGGCCTTGGTGGGGATTCAAAACCACTTTCAGGGCCGTTTTTACAAAGCCCAAGCCGGTTGGGCCAGGCTGCGCTGGACCGACCCGGGCAATGCCGATTCGGCCATTGACTTGTGCGTGATCGACAAAAACAAAATCGATCACGACACCCGGGTCACCTGGGTGCTCAACGGCGAGCAGGTGGACGTGCTGGCCGATGGGCCACCCGCCGCGCAGCAAGAGCCCGGGGCCACGCGATTGCGCTGTCAATTGGCCGAGGTCTTGTCGTTGGGGGAAATCAGCCTGTGCACCTTGATGCCCGAGGGCATGCTCAAGCAGGCCATCACCTTGAATCTGAGCACCCGTGTTTTGGCCCGTTTACAGGTGGCCACGGGCAGTTGGGTGCAATTGCAAATTGCCGCTGGTGCCTTGCACATCATGCCGGTGCGCGAGGGGGTGGCTTGAACCTAAAACCCAACGGGCTGCTCGCGCGCTGGGGATGATGCAAAAGCAAAAGGCCAAGCCCCTCAAACAAAACCCGCAAAGCCAGGGCATTTGCGGGTGATGTGGTGTGCTGCGGCCTGGGCCCAGCACCTGGCAAGCGGCGGTATCAGGCCATGAACACGGCGATGAAAGCCAGCAAGAAAATCAGCACAGCGCCAGCGGCCGGAATGACCACGGGAATGTACTTGACCACGCTTTCCACGGGATCGTCGGATGTGTGTGAGTCGTTGTGAGAAGACATGAAAACCCTTAGACAAGAATGCGCATATTGTAGCCAAGCTCGGCAAGCAGCCAGCCAATAAGCAGAAATCACATCAGGGCATAGGTGGTGCTGGCCCTGAAAACGCTTTTGCCGTCGTCTGCACCCAACAAGTCGATTTCACCAAACGCCATGGCCTTGCCCACCCGCAGCACGCGGGCGGTGACCAAGGCGTCTTGCCCAGACAAGGGCTTCATGAAACTGCTGGACATTTGCACCGTGCTGCAGGGCCTGAATTGCCCAAAATGGCGGATCAGGGCCAACACCATCGCGGTGTCCGCTGCCGCCATCATGGCCTGCCCGCACAGCATGCCCCCCACCCGAGACAATTGATCACTTTGCGGCAAGCGCAGAGTCACACTGTCGGCATCGAAGTGCTCCACCTGCAGGTTCAGCGCCTGCACCCAGGGAGCGAACAGTTCGGCCAAGGCCAGTTGAAGGGATTCGCTGCTGACGGGTGTGCCATTCATGGAGGGTCCTCGTGGGAGTGAGCGGCTATTTTGGCCCGCAAAACCGCAAAACCGCAAACCAACAGGCCTGCAAGGCGGGTGTTCGGGTCTTGGGGTTGAAAAAATGCCATCATGCTTGCAAGATGAACGCTCTGCAACAGCCGATCAGCCCCAGCAGCAGCGGGGACCACCCCAACTTTTAACCTTGCACAGGTGCAATCGCATGACTTCCAGCATCCTTGTTCTTGGCGCAGGCATGGTTGGCACGTGCACCGCCTTGCATTTGCAACAACGCGGGTTTGAGGTTGCCTTGGTGGACCGCCGGGCGCCAGGTCAAGAAACCTCGTCTGGCAATGCGGGCTTGATACAGCGCGAAGCGGTTGAGCCTTATGCCTTTCCACGCGAACCGGGCTTCTTGCTGAACGTGGCGCTCGGTCGCGCAGCCGAGGTCCACTGGCACGCCAAGGGCCTGTGGCAAATGGCCGTGCCACTGTGGCGCTATTTTCAACATTCATCCCCGTCCTCGCATGCCAAGGCCACCGATGCCTACAGCCGCTTGATTGCCCACGCCAGCGACGAGCACGCCTTGTTGGTGGCGGACGCTGGCGCACAAGACTTGGTCAAGCGCGAAGGCTTTCGTGTGGTGTTTCGCACACCTGCAGCCATGGACAAGGCCGTTCAAAGGGCACAGGCCTTGCAAGAACGCTTTGGCGTGCGTTTTCAAGCGCAAAACACCCAAGCGCTGGCGCAGGCCGAGCCTGCCTTGCGCCTGCCTTTGGCGGGCGCGATTCATTGGCTACAGCCGTGGGCGGTGAATGACCCGGGGGCCTTGGTGCAGCGCTATGCCCAATTGTTTGTGGCGCGCGGTGGGCGAGTTGTGCGGGGTGATGCCACCAGTTTGCAGGCCCAAGGCCTTGGCTGGGCGGTGCAAACGGCCGAGGGTTGCCTGCAGGCCGAACAAGCGGTGTTGGCGCTGGGCCCTTGGGCCGATGCGGCCATCCGAGCGCTGGGCTACCGTTTTCCCTTGTTCCTCAAACGCGGCTACCACCAGCACTACCGCGCGCCAGCCCTGCTGCGCCAGCCGATGCTGGACGCCGAACGCGGCTATGTCTTGGCCCCCATGCGCCAGGGCTTGCGCTTGACCACGGGGGCAGAATTTGCACCCATTGACGCACCTCCAACGCCCGTCCAACTGACCCAGGTGGAGCAGATGGCGCGCGAGTTGGTGTCGCTGGGAGAGGCGCTGCCCGGAGCACCGTGGCTGGGCGCACGCCCCTGCACCGCCGACATGTTGCCGGTGATGGGGCCAGCGCCAGCACACCCAGGTCTTTGGTTCAATTTTGGGCATTCGCACCAAGGCTTCACCTTGGGTCCGGTGGCTGGGCGGTTGTTGGCCGAAATGGTGGCTGGCGAAAAGACTTTTGTTGATCCCCAAGCGTACTTGCCGACACGGTTTTCTTGAAGGGCCGCGGCCACCAACTGAACATGCGCCGAACATGCGCAAGCCAGTTACCCGGCCCACTACAAGACCCGGTAAAAACTCAAAAACACACCGTCTGGGGCGCGCCGTCCGCTGCCAATGAATTGGCTCTCGCTCAGCCATGCCCATTCGGGCGTGGTGGCTTCGAGCTTAGGCTGGCAGCGAAAGTAGACTTCATCGGGGTTGACGGGCAGACCATTCATGATGCGCCGGGAGTTTTCCTGCGAAGCCACCCGCAGTGCGGTGTTTTGCACAAACACGCGGCTGCCGTCGTCGAGTTCGATCACATAACGGGCATCCAAATGCGCTTGCGTGCCGTCGTTCAAGATGAGTTGGAAGTCAGCGCCGCCTGCCAGCACTTTGCCGTTGACCCGGGGCCCCACCACGCTGCCGCCGGTGATGGGGATCATGCGGCGCAAACCCGCAGGGGTGTGGCCGACTTCCACCGGGGCTGCGATGGTCACGGCCAGGTCACACAGGTGTTCAAGCTGGGGGGGTGCAAGGGTCATGAGGGGCTTTCAAAAAGGCGTGTGGGGAAAAATGGCGCAGTTTCATGGCGCAGCATCAGGCGCATATCTTGTCGTTGATCCTGCCGCAGACCCGGGTGCGGTCGCGCAGGTGGTGTTGCACGTGCAAGCGGTCAGCGAAGCCGGGTTTCTTGCGCAGCACCAACGGCGGGGCTTCGCGCTTGCGGGGAGAAAAAAACAGGCGTTCAGGCGCTTCATGTGTGACATTGTGACCGCGCTCCAAAGCGCCGGGTCATTTCGGGAAAGCATTTGGGCAAAGCGGCATTTGCGGCGGGTCAGGCCAACAGCGGTTTGGGGCCTGGCTTTTATACTGGCCCACTTCTTTTGCAGATTGTCCCGCCCCATGCTGTCCACACAAGACAAAACCCGCATCGACGACACCCGCATTGCCTCGGTGCGCCCCCTCATGACGCCCGCCTTGCTGGAAGAGCGCCTGAGCGCATCGCCCGCCCACCTGGCCCTGGTGGAGCGTTCGCGGCAAGACATCTCCAAGGTGCTGCAGGGCCAAGACGACCGTTTGGTGGTGGTGGTGGGGCCATGCTCCATCCATGACCACGACCAAGCCATCGCTTACGCCCGGTTGTTGAAGGCCGAGGCCGACCAGCACGCGCAAGACCTGCAGATCGTGATGCGGGTGTATTTTGAAAAGCCCCGCACCACGGTGGGCTGGAAGGGCTACATCAACGACCCGCACCTGGACGGCAGTTTTGCCATGAACCAAGGGCTGGAGATGGCGCGCCAGCTCTTGCTCGACATCATTGGGCTGGGCCTGCCTGTGGCCACCGAATTTCTGGACTTGCTCAGCCCGCAATACATCAGCGACTTGGTCACTTGGGGCGCCATTGGTGCGCGCACCACCGAGAGCCAAAGTCACCGCCAACTGGCCAGCGGTCTGTCTTGTCCGGTGGGCTTTAAAAACGGCACCGACGGCGGCGTCAAAGTCGCGGCCGATGCGGTGGTGGCGGCCCAAGCGCCACACGCCTTCATCGGCATGACCAAGATGGGGCAAGCGGCGATTTTTGAGACGCGTGGCAACCAGGACGTGCACATCATTGTGCGTGGCGGCAAAGCGCCCAATTATTCGGCGGCCGACGTGGATGCCGCCTGCCAAGTTTTGCAAGCCTCAGGCATTGCGCCCCAGGTGATGGTTGACGTGTCACACGCCAACAGCAGCAAGCAGCACGCCAAGCAAATCGAGGTGGCGCACGACGTGGCCGCGCAGGTGGCGGGCGGTGACCGCCGCATCATGGGCCTGATGATCGAGAGCCATTTGAACGAGGGCCGCCAAGACCTCAAATCTGGCCAGCCCTTGGCACACGGTGTGTCCATCACCGACGCCTGCATCGGCTTTGCGCAGACGGTGCCGGTGCTGTATGCGTTGGCCCAGGCCGTGCAAAAGCGGCGCTTAGAGGCTGTGGAACAAAGGCGCGGCTGATCAGTTGTGGGGTGACCTGATCCAGCCAGTGATCAGCTCAACCGTGGGCTTTTCATGGCGAACAAAGCCATGCCAATGCTGGCCACGGCAGGGGTTGCCTTGGGGGTCTGAGCCGCCTTCGACCATTTGGAACCGCTTGACCGGTGCCGAAGTCAGGCCCTCGGTGATCTTGGCCGCTTCACGCGGCAGGCAAATGCCGCAGCCATCGTTTTTGTGGTGGACCACCAGCGTTGGGACTTTGATTTGCGCCAATTTTTGGGAGGCGATGAATCCGGTTTTGGTGTTGGTCACACTGGACGTCAGCACCAGGCCTTGCACGCTGCCTTCGGGCAGGGCGATGGCCGCCGCCGTGCCAGACACCGTGCCACGGCTGGTGCCAACCAACCACACGGGGGCGGGGCTCAGTTGTTTGGCGTGGCCAATCACGGCGGCCAACTCCTGCACATGGGCCGCGCTGATGCGGTACTCGTAGTCGAGTGACTTCAAGTCGGAGGCGCGAAACACCACGATCACATTCACCTGCGCTGCAAAAAACAGCGCCCGGCTGCGCACCAGAAAGTTTTCACTGGTCGGCTGGCCGTTTTCAATTTTGCCGCTGCCCGCATCGCCGCCTGGCAGCAGGACCACGGTGGCGCTGGGTTGCGCTTGCGTCATCACAAAAATGGGCAAGTGGGCACCGGGACGTCCGATGTCCAGCGCCACCATTTTTTCTTCGGCATGGCCAGACAAACAGACCAAGCCCAACAGCAGGCAAAAAAAACCGTTTTTCATGACCAAGCTGCTGTCAAGGCGAGCGCTCAGCCCGCCAGCCCCACAAACACGTTTTGCACGTCGTCGTTGTTGTCGATGGCGCCCAAAAAGGCCTCGACTTCTTCGAGTTGTTCGGGGCTCAAATTGGCCGGATCCACGGGGTTTTTGGGTTTGTAGCCCAGCTTGGCGGCCACCACGGTGAAGCCGTGTGCGGGCAGGGCGCGGCTGACCAAGTCCAGGTCGGTGGCTTCGGTGATGAACACCGTCACGCCGTCTTCGTCGGCAGGCTCAAAATCTTGGGCCCCGGCCTCGATGGCGGCCAGCTCGGGGTCAGCGCCCGCCTGCGCAGGTTCGGCTTCGATGAAACCCACATGGTCAAAATCCCAAGACACCGAGCCCGAGGTGCCTTGTTGGCCTTTGCGAAACAGCACCCGCATCTCAGAGGCGCTGCGGTTGACGTTGTCGGTCAGCACTTCGATCATGACGGCCACCTGGTGGGGGGCAAAGCCTTCATAAATCACCCGCTCAAAGCTGACCGCGTCACCCAAGAGACCGGCCCCTTTTTTAATGGCGCGCTCCAGGGTTTCCTTGGGCATGGACACTTTGCGGGCTTGTTCCACCACCAGGCGCAGGCGCGAATTGGCCGCCGGGTCAGGGCCATTGCGGGCGGCGATCATGATGTCCTTGGCCAAGCGGCCAAACAATTTGCCTCGGGCATCTGCCGCCTGTGCCTTGCCTTTTGCTTTCCACTGAGCGCCCATGGGGGGTTCCTAGGTTGGTGGCCTCGCCCCAAGGGCACTGGCCTGCTGTTTGGACGCCAGGTCAAGTGGCCTGGCATGTGTCGGATGGGGCCTCAGTTTAATCGCCTGGGTGCCTGCACCGACGCCCAAGCCCCGGCGGATGCGGGCAATCGGCTTGGGCGTCAGCAAAACAGGGGGGCGTTTGAGATAAAGTCTCGGCCTGATCTGCCTTAAAAGGGCGATTTGGCGAATAAGCCCGGTATACCGACGAGCACAGTTCATTTTTCACACCACCGAAAACGAGACCACACATGGCTGCTGACCCATCAAAAATCATTTACACCCTGACCGACGAGGCCCCTTTGTTGGCCACGGCCGCTTTTTTGCCCATCATCCGCACCTTTGCCGCGCCAGCAGGCATCGAAGTGGCCGAGAGCGATATTTCTGTGGCTGCGCGTGTTTTGGGTGAGTTTTCTGATTTGCTGCCGCCCGAGCAG
>CAMCNQ010000057.1 GCA_945875955.1 Limnohabitans sp. Rim8
TTGTACCCGGCCTCGCCCAGCGGCGGCTCGAAGGTACGGCCGTACATGTGATCGGCCAACACCACCTGAGCCATGGACTCGAACATCGGCACTTCCACGGCCTGGCCTTCGCCGGTGCGTTCGCGGTGCAGCAATGCGCCCGTCACGGCGATGACGGCATTGAGTCCAGCCACGCGATCTGCGATCGGCGTGGGCACATAGCGCGGCATATCGCCGCAGCGCGCGTAAAGCGCGGGCAGGGCGGCCAGGCCCTGGATCAGGTCGTCATAGGCCGGCTGGCCGCCATACGGTCCTTCGCTGCCAAAGCCGGTGAGCGCGCAATACACGATGCGCGGGTTGAGCGCCGCCACGTCCTCAAAGGCCAGGCCCAGCCGCGCAGCAGCCTGCGGCCGGATGTTGTGGATCAGCACGTCAGCCTTGCCCAGCAGCCGCACCATTACCTGGCGGGCGCGCGGGTGCTTGAGGTCCAGCGCGATGCTGCGCTTGCCCCGGTTCATGTTGAGGAAGTTCGAGCCCATGCTGGGCGAGCGGCCTGGGCCGATTCCGCGCGTGGTGTCGCCCGTGAGCGGTTCGACCTTGATAACGTCGGCGCCCATGTCGGCCAGGGCCTGCGTGGCCGATGGCCCCATCAGCACCGAGCTCAGGTCAATGATGCGAATGCCTTGAAGAGGTCCTGCCATGGTGAGAGGTCTTCCGTGAAAATTGTTGACACGCGGTGTATTTTGCATGCAAAATCGTGGTCAACGCAATCAGAGGATCCCCGCTTCTTATGGACATCATCCGCAGCTGGCTCATCGCGCCGGCCAATCGCCCCCAATACATCGCCAAGTTTCCTGATCTCGGCGCTGATGCCAGCGTCATGGACCTTGAAGACGGAACGCCCGAGCCGCACAAACAGTCCGCCCGCGAAGGCCTCCCTGCCATGGTCGCCCAACTGCGTGCTCGGGGGATGAACCAGGGCCTGTATGTGCGGGTCAACCACCCGCGCAGCGAGCACTACCGCAAGGACATTGCCGCCGCCTGTTCGGCGGCCGCTGACGGCATCAGTATTCCCAAACTCGCTTCGGTCGCCGAGTTGCGCCAGGCCGTCGATCTGATGGCGTCCGCCGAAACCGCGCTCGGGCGGCCCATGAAGATCATCGGTGGTATCGAGTCTGCATTGGGGGCGCTCAACGTCAGCGAGATTGCCTTTGCCGACCCGCGCCTGGTGGCGCTGTACTTTGGCGCCGAGGACTTCGCAACCGACCTGCTTGGCGCACGCCGTACACGTGAAAACACCGAGGTTCTTTACGCCCGCTCGCGCGTGGTGCTGGCGGCCAAGGCCGCACGCCTGAGCGCGATCGACCAGGGTGTGCTGGAAATTCATGACGATGAACGTTTTCGCTTTGATTGCAATCAGGCACGCGACCTGGGGTATGACGGCAAGGTCTGCCTCAATCCGCGTCAGGTGATACTGGCCAACGAGTTGTTCAGCCCCAGCCCGCAGGAAGTGGACTTCGCACGCCGCCTGCTCGTGGCCGCGCGAGAGGCTGAAGCCCGCGGCATCGGCACCATCGACTTTGAGGGACGCATGATCGACGGCCCGCTGGTCAAACGCTGCGAGCATCTTGTCGCCATGGCCCGGCACTGATCCACCCACACCAAAGGAAGCGCAGCAATGTCGGTTTCAAAAACACTCAAGCAGGATGTAGAACGCGCCAGGGCGCATTACATGAGCGTGCTGGGCACGATGCCCGAGCCGATTCGCGCCATGGCCGAATACGCCCCTGAAGCCCTGGTGGCTTATCAGGCCTTCAAGGACTACCTGTACAAACCGGCGGGAGAAGGGGCGCTGGACCTGAAGACCAAGGAGTTGATCTACGTGGTGCTGGATACGGCCACCGGCAATCTGCCCGGGGCCAACAATCATCTGCGCGCTGCCGTCGACCAGGGTCTCACCGTGCCCGAGTTGGCCGAGGCACTGATCCAGGTCATGAACGTTTGCGGCATCACCACCTGGGGCCAGACGGGCTACAAGGTGATGGATGAATGCAAGCGGCTCACGGCTGACAAGGCACCGGCCGCGAAGTCGAAGGCACAAGCGAAAGCAAAACCCAAAGCAACGTCAAAAGCCGCTTCAAAGAAGAAGTAAGCGGCACCATTGAAACTCGAAGGACGAGACATGAAACAGTTACTTGCCCGCATCGCCATAGCCACTCTTGCACTCGCTGCAAGCACGGGGGCCGTTGCGCAGGCCGGCCTCGGCGGCTACCCGAACAAGCAGATTCGCCTCGTCGTTACCGGCACACCCGGCCAGGGCACCGACGTGCTGTCGCGGCTCATTGCACAACGCCTGTCAGACCGGATCAAGCAGACGGTCTTCGTGGACAACAAGCCCGGTGCGGGGGGCAACATCGGCGCTGACAACGCAGCCAAATCGCCAGCCGACGGCTATACGTTGTTGATGGCGACCAACGCTACGCACGCGGCCAATGCTGCCATGTACGCGAAGATGCCGTTCGATCCGCTCAAGGACTTCGACCCTGTGGCAATGGTCGGCTCGCTGCCGATGATGCTCTCTGCGGCGCCCGAGTTGCCGGTGGGCAGTGTCAAGGAACTGATCGACAGCGCGCGCGCCAAGCCTGGCACTATCAATGTTGCCATTCCCAGCACCTCGGCGCGCGTCATGCTGCAACTGTTCAACCAGCTTGCCAAGGTCGACCTGTTTCCGGTCAATTACAAGGGCAGCGGTCCGGCTTTCATTGACCTGTTCGGCGGGCGCGTGCAACTGACCATAGACACCGTGAGCGCTTCTTTGCCGCAAGCTGCAGCAGGCAAACTCAAGCCACTGGCGGTGACCACCGGCAAGCGCTTTGACGCGGTGCCCAATGTGCCTACGCTGGCAGAGTCTGGAATCACCGGATTCGACCTTGCCCCGTGGAACGCGCTGGTGGCGCCGCGCGGCACACCCAAAGAGATCATCAACTACCTCAACGGCCACATCGTGGCCATCCTGGCCGAGCCCGACTTGCGCAAGCGCATGATCGAGTTGGGCATACAGCCCGTGAGCGGCACGCCCGAACAGTTGGGCGTGTTCATCCAGAGCGAGGCGCAGAAGTGGGGTGATCTGGTGCGCCTCGCAAAGATCGTGGCCGAGTAAATTCCCTTTGACACGGGCGCGCTACTGCGCTTGCCTTTTTGCCTCTGATAAAAAAATGGGGCTTGCTCAGTGGCCGCTCGTCGGCTTTTTTGCCAAAGGCTTTCTGCTTTTGCCCAATGGGGCGGCTTGCAAACCATTCAACCTTGCCGTTTGCTGCGGGTAAGGTCTACGCCCAATTGCTTGAGTTTTCTGTACAGGTGGGTGCGCTCAAGCCCTGTCTTCTCGGCCACCTTGGTCATGGAGCCGGCCTCGTGCGAAAGGTGAAACTCAAAATAGGCTTTTTCAAAAGCGTCTCTGGCCTCGCGCAGTGGGCGGTCCAAATCGAATGACTGTTGAATGTCTGTGACATGGCTGTCCGCTTCGGCGCGGGCCGGGTTCAAAGGTGCGGCGGGTGCGCTTTGCATGGCAGCGGCAAGGACCGCTTGTTTCACCTGTTCTCTGGCCAAGCCTTGCTCGACCGCTTTGAGCAGTTTTTGCAAGGTGATGGGTTTTTCCAGAAAAGCCTGTGCGCCAATTTTGACGGCGTCGACCGCAGTGTCTATGGTGGCATGGCCACTCATCATGATCACGGGCATGGTCAACAAACCTGCGGTTGCCCATTCTTTCAAGAGAGTCACGCCATCGGTGTCGGGCATCCAGATGTCAAGCAAGACCAGGTCGGGGCGCATGCGCAAACGGGCCTCGCGCGCCATGGCTGCGTTTTCGGCCAACTCGACTTGATGTCCTTCATCAAACAGAATTTCAGAGAGCAGGTCACGTATGCCCAGCTCGTCGTCCACCACCAAAATATTTGCCATAGCGTTTGTATTGTCTCTGTTCAATGGACCGGCACTTGCGTTGTGCCCGGTGTGTTTTCAAGTGCGAATGATAGCGAGACTTGAGCGCCTATGATGTCGCCGTCTTGAATGAGGTTGCTGATTTCAATTTTGGCACCATGCTCATCGGCTATTTTCTTCACCACGGCCAAGCCCAAACCGGTGCCTTTGGCTTTGGTTGTGACGTAGGGCTCAAAAGCCCTTTTGAGAATGTTGGGGGCAAAACCTGGCCCTGTATCGGTCACCGTTAATCGCACGCGGTTGCGTTGTGCGTGCCATGCGGTGGCCACGCAGACACGCGCACCTTGTGGCCATGAGGGGCTCAACTCACAGGCGTCTTGTGCGTTTTGCAGCAGGTTGTGAATCACCTGTCTGAGCTGTTGGGCGTCCCCCGGGATTTGAGGGCATGCGGGATCGATATTGACCTCTACCTTGGCGCGGTCGATTCTGTCGCTGGGTTCATGAGAATAGAGCACCATCAGGTCTGTGATCAAGCCATTGAGTTGAACAGGTTTCAATTCCGCCGAAGGCAAGCGGGCGTAGTCGCGGAATTCGTTGACCAGCCTTTTCATGGCATCGACCTGGTCCACAATGGTTTTGACCGATTTGACCAGGACCGCATCGTCTTGCGCATCCAGTTTGCCGATCAGTTTTCTTTGCAACCGCTCGGCGGACAGTTGTATGGGGGTGAGCGGGTTTTTGATTTCATGCGCCAAGCGCCTGGCCACCTCACCCCAAGCTTGTGCGCGCTCGGCCGACACAATCTCGGAGATGTCGTCAAACACCAGCAGGCGCATGCCATCGGGCAAGACCGCACCCCGGGCCAATAAATTCACCGCGCTTTGCGTCAGCCCTTGTCCTGTTGCGTGGATCTCAAACGACTTTTGCCAATGGTCGAGTTCATTCGCATCGTTGTCCAAGTTGAGCATGGCAAATTGGCCGATCACGCTTTGGGCAAAACCACTTAAATTCGGCAGGTCCTCCAATGCCAGGCCTTGAACTTCGGCCACGGGCACGCGCAAAATGCGCATGGCTCCCGGGTTGGCGGACTGAATCAGGCCTTGTGCGTCAAACACCATGACGCCTGCCGTTAGATTGTCCAAAATGGTTTGCAGGTTGCCGCGCGCCGTGTCGAGTTGGACCAAGCTGCGCTGCACGTTGGCGCGTGCGTCAGACAGTTGTTGTGTCATGTCCGCAAATGACCGCGTCAAGCCACCGAGTTCATCATTGCCTTGCAGGGCGAGTTTGGGGGTCAAATCGCCCGAGGCGACTTGGCGCATGCCATGGGCCAACAGCAGCAGTGGGCGGGCCAGTTGGTTGCCCAAAATAATGGCCAATAAAATCGCGCCCAGCACGGCCAGAAACAAACTCAGGGTCAGCGTTCCAATGTACATGCGCCTCAAGCCCTCCCGCGCCAAGGCCCGTTCTTGGTATTCACGGTAGGCAGACTGGACCTCCAAGGCGTTGATGACCAAGGACGGGGGGATGTTTTGCGTCACCTGAAGCAGCCGGCGGTTTTCATCAAACGCCATGCCCGACTGAGGCAGCATCACCAAGACCTTGATTCTTCCTTGGTCACTGCCCGGTGTGGTTTCTTCAAATCCCTCTAACCATACGGCATGGCCTTTTTGCCGGGCGATTTTGATTTGCTGCGTTGGGGGCAACTCGGGGCGGATTTGAAAGCGCGACTGACCTGCACTGGCGACCATTCTTCCGTTGGTGGTCCAAAACATGGCATCACTCACGCCCAGTTGTTCGCGTATTTTTTCCAGCACAACGCCCGCACTTGCATCGGGTGTTTCACTCAACTGGGTCGCCGCAACTTGTGCCTGCTTGGCCAAGTCATTGCTCAGGGTGTCCAAGGTGGCACGCCCCAGGTTCAGGCCGGCAACCAGCGCCGCTTCGACCTTGACATCGAACCAGCTTTCGATGGAGCGCGAGACAAACTGGTAAGAAACCACATAAATCAACAAGCCGGGGATCACGCCGACCAAGGCAAAAATACCCGCCAACTTCAACAGCAGCTTGGAGCCAAATTGGCCACGCCGCAGACTCATTACCAGTCTGAAAGCGCCCCAGAGAATGGTGATGAGCAGGCCGCTGGCCACCACCAGGTTGATCAGTGTGACCCATTCGTAATTTTGGTCGTAATTGGCACGGTTGCCTGTGGCCTCGGTCATCAAGACCAGCAAACCCAAGCCAATAAGCCCCATGGCCAAGGTGCCCAAACCCAGCAACCACCGGCTGGTGCGCGATGCTTGCAGGGCTTTTTTGTTGACGCGATTCAATTTCAAGCCCATCTCAGCGAATCATGTCTTTGGACAGCCTCAGCTGTCTTTCCACCACCAAATTCCACTCGGTCTGATTGCCTGTGGCGATTTGAAATGGGCGGGGCAGTTGGCTCGTGTCCAAGCTGAATTTGTAGACAATGTATTGGCGCGAATCCAAGTCCAGATCCTTCGTATCGGCCACCTTCCAGCCCGACTGGCGTCGGATCACATCCAAAGCTTCGGGCAGGGTTTCAAAGTTTTGTGCAATGCTTCCCGCAAGGCCGGCGCCTGACAATGGTTCGTTGGAAACATTCAAGCGCCAGCGGCGCGTCAAGGGCTGAAATGCCAATCGGTAAAAGCGCGTTCGGTGGACCATTTTCTTGTCGTACCAATACCAGCGGTTGCGCATGACCTCGGTTTCGGCAATGAAATGAACGGCAAGGCCTTTGACCAAGGCATCTTCTACCGATTGACCCAACTCCAATTTGAGCTGTGCCGTCAGCACCAGATCGGTTTCACGCCGCTCGGCATGCAATTCGACCAATTCGAGCATCGAGTTTTGCGCCCAAGCACAAGACGCGGCCAACAGCCAGGCACCCACAGCCCAAGCAAGCAAGCGCCAAGTCTCAGCCAGGACGCTTTTCCAGCAGTGCGTAATAAAACCCATCGTGTTCACCCAATGGATTGTGCTTGAATGTCAGCCCATTTGCTGTCTGGCCCGGAATCAAATGACCCGGCGAGGGCAGCATTAAGGCCTGGGTGTTGCTCTGAAGAAACGTTTGCACGGTTTCATCGCCCTCGGCCTTGAACACCGAGCAGGTGCAATAAAGCAGTCGCCCACCGGGCTTCAACAAAGGCCACAGGGCTTTGAGCAGTTGGGCCTGAATTTGGGCCAAATCGCCACTGTCTGAGGGTCTTCGCAGCCAACGCACGTCGGGGTGGCGCCTCACGATGCCCGATGCGGTACAGGGTGCGTCCAACAAAATCCCATCAAACAACTGGCCATCCCACCAAGCCTTGGGTTCTCCGGCGTTGGCGGCCAAAACCTGGGCTTGCAGGCCCAGCCGTTGCAAATTTTGGTGGATGCGCTCGCAGCGGCTGGCATCGACATCCAGCGCCAACACCGTGGCTTGCGGGTACAACTCCAACAAATGGCCTGTTTTACCGCCCGGTGCTGCACAGGCATCCATCAGCCGCCAGGGCTGGTTTCGGTCCAGCCCCTGCATCAACAAGGGCGCTGCCACTTGGGCTGCGGCATCCTGCACGGAAACATGACCGGCGAAAAAGCCAGGCAACTGGTCCACAGGCATGGCCTGGCTCAACACCAAGCCGTCTGCGCCCACAGCTTGGGACTGCAGCCCCATGGCATTCAACTGTTTTTGATAGTCTTCAACGCTGTGGTGTCGGCTGTTCACACGCAGTGTCATGGGCGCAGGTTTTTGGGCCATTGCCAGCAACTGCTGCCAATGCGCCGGATGCTCCGCTTGCAAGCGCCCTATCCACCATTGCGGGTGGTTCCACTGGGCTTGAGGGTCTGCGCTGGCACGCTGCACCAAGCTGTCTCTTTCGCGCATGAAACGGCGCAAACAGGCATTGATGAACCCGCTTTGCGCTTGGGTGTGCCGCATTTTTCGGGCAGCCTCCACGCATTGGTTGACCAAGGTGTGGATCGGGTAAGGGGCTTGCGCATCGTCCCAGCACAGGGCCAAGGCCGTGCACAACAAAGCGTCTACGGCAGGGGGCGGCTTTTTGGCGGCCAATTGCGCGCGCAACACGCTGGCCATTCCCAGATGCCTGAGCACCTGAAAGCTCAGGGCCTGCACCCCAGGGCGCAGACCCCGAGAAACGGCTTCCAGCTGGGCTGTCAGTGACCGGCCTTGCTGGGTGGCTTGGACCGCCGCCGCAGTGGCTTGCAACAGTTGCCACAAGGCAGGGGACTGTCCAAGGCTTTCATGCCCTGCAGTTTTACCGGCTGGTGTCATCTTGTGGTCCGGCTTTGGCTTCATCAATGCCCATGGACAAGTCCAACCGGATGCCCGGGTTCAAATTGAAACTGGCAGCCAACCAGGATGCGGGACGCATGGCCAGCGCATCGTTGTAGGCGGCCACGGCGCCGTGGTAAGGGATGAGCGCTGTGCGCAGCGTTTGCCTCAATCGGTTGATGGCGATTTCCAAATCGGGCTTGATCGCCAGATTTTCCGATTGCAGCAACAAACGCATTTCAGACATGACTTTGAAATGTTGCGCCACCACCCGCTTTTGCCACTCCTGATCGAGTGGCAACAGGCGGTATTGCGACAAGGCCTCCAGCAAATCCTCGCAGGCAAACTGCAGTGCCTGGGTTTCCTGCTCACTGCCACCGCTTGCAAGCGAATGACGCGCGGCGACACCCCCTTGCATGCGCACCAACAACCGGGTCCAAACCGCATCGACCGAACTCCATTGGCGAATCACCTCCGCCCGCAAACGCACCAAACGGTTGTAGGCCCCGACCCCCCAAAACAGGGTGAGTGCCAGAAACAAGCCCAAGCTCAATGCCGCCATGGTTTCACCTCCCTTGGAATATTCACCCTAAAAAACAGCCCCTGTCCGCCAAACGGTACAGGGGCTGTTCAGAAGGTTCACCTTTGAACAGGTGAACGCATGAATCAGACGGCTTCGCCTGAATCGCTGACGGTTTCTTCGCCTGAATCCCCGGCCAAGTCCGCAGCTTCCGCATCGGCAATGGCCCGGCGCTCTGCGTCGTCCATGGCGTCTTTGACGGCGCGGGCCTTGTGGTAAGCCAGACCCGTGCCCGCAGGAATCAGGCGTCCCACGATCACGTTTTCTTTCAAACCACGCAGCTCGTCGCGCTTGCCCATGATGGCCGCTTCGGTCAACACGCGGGTCGTTTCCTGGAAGGAGGCGGCCGAGATGAACGAGTCGGTCGACAAAGAGGCCTTGGTGATGCCCAGCAACAGGTTGCTGAATGTCGCAGGGATCTTGCCTTCGCTTTGCAATGCGTCGTTGGTGTTGAGCATTTCGGAACGCTCCACTTGCTCGCCAGAGATGTAGACCGAGTCACCAATGTTCTCCACCACCACGCGGCGCAGCATTTGGCGAACAATCACTTCAATGTGCTTGTCGTTGATCTTCACGCCTTGCAAGCGGTACACGTCCTGGACTTCGTCCACGATGTAACGCGCCAGCTCTTCGATGCCCAACAAACGCAGAATGTCTTGGGGGTCGGCGGGGCCGTCCACAATGCTTTCGCCTTTGTTGACCACCTGGCCTTCGTGCACCAGGATGTTTTTCTCTTTGGGGATCAACTCGTCCCACACTTTGCCATCGGGGTCGGTGATCTGCAAGCGGACCTTGCCCTTGGTTTCTTTGCCGAAGGACACGGTGCCGGTGATTTCGGCCAACATGCCCTTGTCTTTGGGCGTGCGGGCTTCAAACAACTCGGCCACACGCGGCAAACCGCCGGTGATGTCGCGGGTTTTTTGACCTTCGACAGGAATACGGGCCAGCACCTCGCCTGGGCCCACATTCATGCCATCGCGCACCTGGATCAAAGAACCGATCTGGAAGCCAATCGTCACCGAGTGGTCGGTGCCCGGGATTTTGACTTCTTTGCCAGACGCATCGATGAGCTTGACTTGTGGGCGAATGATTTTGGCCGCACCCCGGCGCTTGGGGTCAATGACCACCAAGGTGGACAGGCCCGTGACTTCGTCCAGTTGTTTGGCAACCGTCATGCCTTCTTCAACGTTCTCGAATTTCACCTGACCGGCGAATTCCGTGATGATGGGTCGGGTCAATGGGTCCCAGTTGGCCAAGATGGTGCCGGCCTTGATGGTCTGGTCGGCCTTGATGGCCAAGATGGCGCCATAAGGCACTTTGTGGCGCTCGCGCTCACGACCGTGCTCGCTGATGACGATTTCGCCGGAGCGGGAAATCACCACCAACTCGCCCTTGGTGTTGGTCACATAACGCATCGTGGCATTGAAGCCGATGATGCCGTTGGACTTGGCTTCAACGCTGGAGGCGACCGCCGCACGCGAGGCCGCACCACCGATGTGGAAGGTCCGCATGGTCAACTGTGTACCGGGTTCGCCAATGGACTGGGCGGCAATCACACCAACGGCTTCGCCGTTGTTGACCAAGCCGCCACGGCCCAAGTCGCGGCCATAGCACTTGGCGCACAGGCCAAAACGGGTGGCACAGGTCAGGGCTGTGCGCACCTTGACCTCGTCCACGCCAACCGCCTCGAGTTCATCGATCAGGTCTTCTTCGAGCATGACGCCCGCAGCAGCCAAAACAGAGCGGTTTTCTGGGTGCAAAACGTCTTCAGCGACGGTGCGTCCCAAGATCCGGTCGCGCAGCGATTCGATCACTTCACCGCCTTCGACGATGGCACGCATGAGCGAGCCATCGGCCGTGCCGCAATCGAGCTCGGTCACCACCTAGTCTTGTGTCACGTCGACCAAGCGACGTGTCAAATAACCCGAGTTGGCTGTTTTCAAAGCCGTATCGGCCAAGCCCTTGCGCGCACCGTGGGTAGAAATGAAGTACTGCAACACGTTCAGGCCTTCACGGAAGTTCGCCGTGATGGGCGTTTCAATGATGGAGCCATCGGGCTTGGCCATCAAGCCACGCATACCGGCCAGCTGACGGATCTGTGCGGCTGAGCCTCGGGCACCCGAGTCGGCCATCATGTAGATGGAGTTGAACGATTCCTGGTCAACTTCATTGCCATGGCGGTCTATGGTTTTTTCTTTGCGCAACTGGTCCATCATCACCTTGGACACAACGTCACCGGCCTTGCCCCAGATGTCCACCACCTTGTTGTAACGCTCGCCAGAGGTCACCAGACCCGAGACGTATTGTTGCTCGATGTCTTTGACTTCTTTTTCTGCGGCTTCAATGATGGCGGGCTTTTCAGGGGGCACCAGCATGTCGTCAATGCCAATCGAGATGCCGGCGCGTGTGGCCAAACGGAAGCCGTTTTGCAACAGCTTGTCGGCAAACACCACGGTCTCTTTCAAGCCGCATTTGCGAAACGCGGTGTTGATCAGCTTGGAAATTTCTTTCTTCTTGAGGGCCTTGTTCAGGTTCGAGAAAGGCAAGCCTTTGGGCAAAATCTCGGACAACAAGGCGCGTCCCACCGTGGTCTCAACCAAAGAAACAGAGGGGCTGAACTCGCCCGTGACTTTGTCCTTGGTCCACTCGGTCATGCGCACCGTGACCTTGGCGGACAATTCGACCGCGCCGCCATCCAAGGCGCGCTGCACTTCACCGATGTCGGAGAAGATCAGGCCCTCGCCCTTGGCGTTGATGCGGTCACGCGTGGCGTAGTACAGACCCAGCACCACGTCTTGAGACGGCACGATGGAAGGCTCACCAGAGGCAGGGAACAAAATGTTGTTCGAAGCCAGCATCAAGGTGCGCGCTTCCATTTGCGCCTCCACCGACAAAGGCACGTGAACCGCCATCTGGTCACCGTCGAAGTCGGCGTTGAAGGCGGCACAAACCAGGGGGTGCAACTGAATGGCTTTGCCTTCAATCAGCAAGGGCTCAAAGGCCTGGATGCCCAAACGGTGCAGCGTAGGCGCACGGTTGAGCATCACAGGGTGCTCTTTGATGACCTCTTCCAAGATGTCCCACACCACCGGTGTCCCGGCTTCGACTTCTTTCTTGGCGGCCTTGATGGTGGTCGCGATGCCCATGGCTTCGAGACGCGCAAAGATGAAAGGCTTGAACAACTCAATGGCCATCAACTTGGGCAAACCGCACTGGTGCAGCTTAAGGGTTGGGCCCACGGTGATCACGGAACGACCCGAATAATCGACCCGCTTGCCCAGCAAGTTTTGACGGAAACGACCTGACTTGCCTTTGATCATGTCGGCCAAAGACTTCAGCGCACGCTTGTTGGCACCGGTCATGGCTTTGCCGCGACGGCCGTTGTCCAGTAAGCTGTCCACGGCTTCTTGCAACATGCGCTTTTCGTTGCGGGCAATGATTTCAGGGGCCTTCAGTTCCAGCAAACGGCGCAGACGGCTGTTGCGGTTGATGACGCGGCGGTACAAGTCGTTCAGGTCGGATGTGGCAAAGCGGCCGCCGTCCAGCGGCACCAAAGGACGCAGGTCCGGTGGCAACACGGGCAGAACTTCCAGCACCATCCAGCCGGGCTTGATGCCCGACTTCTTGAAAGCTTCCAGCACTTTGAGGCGCTTGGAGTTTTTCTTGACCTTGAGCTCGGAGCCAGTCAAGTCGCCACGCAGGCGCTCGATTTCGCTTTCGATGTCGATGCCTTCAAGCAATTCACGAATGCCTTCGGCACCCATTTTGGCCACGAACTCATCGCCGTACTCTTTGACTTTGGCGTCGTAATCGTCCTCGGTCATGATGCCGAATTTCTTCAGCGGGGTCATGCCAGGATCGGTCACCACATAGGCTTCAAAGTACAACACGCGTTCGATGTCACGCAGCGTCATGTCGAGCACCAGACCCAAGCGCGAAGGCAGCGACTTCAGAAACCAGATGTGGGCGCAAGGCGCGGCCAAATCGATGTGGCCCATGCGCTCGCGACGCACTTTGGTCTGGGTGACTTCAACGCCGCACTTTTCGCAAATCACGCCACGGTGCTTGAGGCGTTTGTATTTGCCGCACAGGCATTCGTAGTCTTTGATGGGGCCAAAAATCTTGGCGCAAAACAGACCATCGCGCTCAGGCTTGAAGGTGCGGTAGTTGATGGTTTCTGGCTTTTTCACTTCGCCGAAAGACCA
>CAMCNQ010000058.1 GCA_945875955.1 Limnohabitans sp. Rim8
TTATCAAGGCCGGGGCCTTTGACTCGCTGCACATGAACCGCGCCGCGCTGTCGGCCAGCATCGACCGGGCCTTTGAATTCTCCAGCGCCACCACGGCCAACGCCAACCAAGGCGGCTTGTTCGACATGTTGGGCGACGACTCGCACGGCTCCAGCACGCAAGAACCCGACTTGGTCGAGGTCATGCCCTGGGGCATCAAAGAGCGCTTGCTGCTGGAAAAAACCGCCGTGGGCTTCTTTTTGTCGGGCCATTTGTTTGACGCCGTGGAGCGCGAGGTGCGCCAGTTTGCCCGCCGCAAAATAGACGACCTGATCGACAGCCGAGAGCCCCTGGTCTTGGCCGGCATCGTCAGCGATTTGCGCATCATCAACGGCCAGCGCGGCAAGGTGGCGATTTTCAAGTTGGACGACAAATCGGGCGTGATGGAAGCCACGGCCGACGAGGCCCTGATCAACTCGGCCAAGCATTTGCTCAAAGACGACGAACTGATCATCGCCATTGCCAAGATGCAGGCCGACCGTTTCTCGGGCGGCTTTCGCCTCAAGATGGAACAAATCATGGACTTGGGCGCAGCCCGTTGTCGCTTTGGCAAATACCTGCGGGTGATGGTCAATGGGCGTGCGCCCGACATCGCGCGCTTGGTCAAGGACTTTCCCGCGCACCGCGAGCAAACCGAACAAGGCGACTTGGTTCGCGGCTTGGCTGTGCGCCTGGTCTTGGAGCGGCGTGAGGGCGACCTGGCCGCCCGCGCCGAATTGGCCTTAGGTGAAACCGCTAAATTTTTCCCCACCGATGCGGCGCTGGCCAGCTGGATGGCCCAGGCCGACCAGGGCCAGGCGCAAATCGTCTACGACTGAGCCGTTCAATCCATTTTCATAACAAGCAAGGAACACCCCATGAAAGCAGCCTGGTACAGCAAAAACGGCGAAGCCCAAGATGTGATGCAATTGGGCGATTTGGCCCAGCCCAGTCCCCAAGCGGGCGAAGTGTTGGTGCGTTTGGCCACCTCTGGCGTCAACCCCTCCGATGTGAAATCCCGCCGAACCCGGCCTGTGACCGGCGGCTTGATCGTGCCGCACAGCGACGGCGCGGGCGTGATTGAAGCGGTTGGCGCGGGTGTTGCGGCCTCTCGCGTGGGGCAGCGCGTCTGGATCTGGAACGGCCAGTGGCAACGCAACCTGGGTACTTGCGCCGAATACATTGCCCTTCCCGAGGCGCAGGCCGTGGCTTTGCCCGACGGCGTTGACTTTGCAGCCGGGGCCTGCATGGGCATTCCGGGTTTGACAGCGGTGCAGTCTGTGATTTTGGCCGAGCGCATGGCGGGCGACCTGCGCGGCCAAACCGTGTTGGTCACCGGTGCCTCTTCGGCCGTGGGCCACTACGTCACCCAAATGGTGAGGCTGGCCGGCGGGCGAGCCATTGGCACCGTGGGTTCAGAGGCCAAGGCCGAACATGCCCGCGCAGCCGGCCTGCAAGAAGCGATTTTTTACAAAACCGAATCGGTGCCCGATCGTGTCAAAGCCCTGACCCAAGGCAAGGGTGCCGACGTCATCATTGACATGGACTTTGCGAGCACCGCCCGATGGGTTACCGAAGGCGCCATGGCACCCCATGGCCAATTGGTGTGTTACGGCTCCAACGCCCCGGAGGTGGGCTTGTCGTTTCGCCCCTGCTTGTGGCTGTCCATGGGGATGAAATTCTTTTTGGTTTATGACCTCACCCCGGCCGACAGGCAGCGGGCGCAGGCGCGTTTGTCGGACATGCTGGCCAACAACCAGTTGCAGCACAGCATTGGTGCGCGTTTTGGTCTTGCACAAATTGCCAAGGCCCATCAGACCGTCGAGGCCGGCCAGACCGTGGGCAATGTGGTGGTGGATTTGTAAGGGGCAGTTTGGCCAGCCCACCATTCCAACAAGCCAGCAAGGCATGTTTTAGAACCGTGGCCCCAAAGGGCCGGGGGCCTCACCTCAAAATGGCGCGGTCGTTTGCCAAAGGGCTTCAGTCCAGTGGCCGAAACCCCAGCACGATCAGGGGGGGCACTCGCCCATCGGTGTCCTTGGGCAAGACTTCGGTCTTGTCGATGGCGCGCAGCACCGCATCGTCCCAGGCTTTGTTTCCGCTTGGTTGTACGATTTTGCGACTCAAAATGGTCCCATCGGGGCTGACTTTGACTTCCACTTCGGCGCGTGGATTGCCCGTCACTTCGGCCGTGTAGGTGATGTTGGGTTTGATGCGCCCCACCAAGCGCCCGGCGTAGCTGGCCGACGGGCCCGATGACTTCAAGGCGCTGCCGGTGGCGGTGGCACCACCCGATGCCCCGGCCATGCCTTGCATGCGTTTGAGGTTTTCTTCGCGCATGGCCTGGGTGCGTTCGGCTTGTTCTTGCTCCGCCTTGGCTTTCTCGGCTTCGCGCTTTTGTTCCAGCGCTTCTTGTTCCAGCGCCAGTTTCTCTTTGGCGGTTTTTTCTTTGCTCGCTTTGGCCACTTTTTCTTTTTTGGCCAAGGCTTCTTTTTCAAGCTCTTTTTGTTTCAGCTTGGCTTTTTCTTTTTCTTCCTTTTCTTTCAAAGCCAAGTCTTTCTGCGCTTTTTCTTTGAGGGCCTTTTCTTTTCGCAATTTTTCCTTCTGGGCTTTTTCTTTCGCTGCTTTCTCTTTTTCTTTTTCAGCCTTCAGCCTTGCGGCTTCTTTTTGCCGCTTTTCCAGGGCAATTTGTGCTTCACGTTCATCGACCTCAGGGTCAACCGTTGGTGCCACTTGTTTTTTGGCCGCTTGGGGTGCAGGCGTTGGTTTGGGCTCGACTTGGGGCTCTGGCTCAGGCGCGGGTTGGGGTGGCGGTTCGTTCAATTTGGGGGCGGCGGCTTGGGGCATTGCAGACCACAATTCGGCCTCGGCCTGAACCTTGACGGTTTGGGTTTTCCAGGCGGTGGCCAAGGCCAACGCCAAAAAAAGCAGGCCATGGGCGATGCCCGCGACCACCCATGCCCTGGCCCGACCCGGTTGCGGTGGTGGGGCAAACTCAAGGTGTGAGGCTTTCATGTCTTTCAAGCGGCTGTCCTCAGGGGGCCAGTTGCACAGACAAACCCACCCGGGCAATGCCCGCCCGTTGCAGGCTGTCCATGACGCCGACCACGGTCTCGTATTTGACCGTGCGGTCGGCGCTGATGACCACCGCTGTGTTGGGGTCTTCGCCCACCAGGCGTTTGACGGTCTTGGCCACCCCAGCCAAGCTCGCGCTGTCGGTTTTGCCCTCGCTGACCACTTCCAGCCGTTCGTCTTTTTGGATCACGATTTGGATCACTTTGTCGGGTTGTTTGTTGGCTTTGCCTACGCTGGGCAAATCCACCACGCTGGGGGTGATCATCGGGGCGGTGACCATGAAAATGATCAGCAGCACCAGCATCACATCGATGAAGGGCACCATGTTGATTTCGGCGATGGTGCGGCGACCGCGCCCTCTGGAGGAAACTGCTGGCATGGCGCGCTCCTTCAGTGGCCTGAGGCCGAGCCACTGGCACCGCCCAGGCTGCGCTGCAAGATGTTGGAAAACTCTTCGATGAAGGTCTCCAGCTTGATGGCGATGCGGTCCACGTCGTGCGAAAACCGGTTGTATGCCAGCACCGCGGGAATGGCGGCAAACAAACCGATGGCGGTGGCGACCAGGGCTTCTGCAATGCCCGGGGCGACGGTGGCCAAGGTCACTTGCTGCAAATTGGCCAGGCCCGTGAAGGCGTGCATGATGCCCCAGACGGTGCCAAACAAGCCCACATACGGAGAGATGGAGCCCACCGAAGCCAAAAAGGCCAGCTGGGATTCGGCCACATCCATCTCGCGCTGGAAACTGGCCCGCATGGCGCGGCGAGCGCCGTCGAGCAGCGTCGCTGCGTCGTTGATGTGGCGTTCGCGCAATTTTTGGTACTCGCGCATGCCGCTGGCAAAAATGCGTTCCATGGGGCCAGAGAGTTTGGCGTTTTGACTGGCTGCCTGAAACAATTCATTCAGACTTGTGCCCGACCAAAAGACCCGTTCAAACTCTTCGTTGAGTTGTTTCATGCGTTTGATGGCGCCCAGTTTGCGCACAATCGCCGACCAACTGGCCACAGAAATGGCCAGCAACAACAGGACCACAAGTTGAACCACAAAACTGGCGTTCAACAACAGGGAGACGATGGACATGTCTTGGTTCATTTCAGAGCTTCCAGAACGGTGGCCGGAATGCGGCCCGGTTTCAAGGTGGTGCTGTCGACCCAGCCCAGGCGGATGGTGCCTTCTGCCAAAAGCCGGTCGCTGCTGTCTTTATTTTGGCGCAAAAAAGCCCGCTGGACGATGCTCAGACTGGCGCGTCCAGCCTCTTGCAATTGGGCCGTGACCGTCAAGGTGTCGTCCAAGCGCGCTGGGGAATGGTATTTGATGGTGGTTTCGCTCACCACAAACATGCCGCCCGATGTATCGCGCAGCCACTGTTGTCCAAAGCCCAAGGCGCGCAGCCACTCGGTGCGGGCGCGTTCAAAGAACTTCAGGTAATTGGCGTAAAACACGATGCCACCCGCGTCGGTGTCTTCCCAGTAAATGCGAATGGGGTGTTCAAAGGGCGTGGCATTGCGTAGGCGTGGGGTCATGGCTGTAACCAGGCTTTCAGGCGGGCGATGGCGGTTTGCAATTGCGGCATGGAGTTGGCTGTGGAAAAGCGCACAAACCGGGCGGTTTGGTCGCTGCCAAAGTCGCGCCCCGGGGTGATGGCCACATGCGCGTTTTCAAGGGCCGCGAAGGCAAATGCCCAGCTGTCTTGCAGGCCCAGCCGGGCGCAGGCTTGCGAGCAATCGGCCCAAGCGTAAAAAGCGCCATCGGCGGCCACGGGCACGGTCAAGCCCAGCGCGTTCAGCTCTGGAATGAAGTAGTCTCGCCGGGCTTTGAACTCGGCGCGGCGGCGTTCGTATTCGGCCAGGGTATCGGGCTCAAAGCAGGCGAGGGCGGCGTGTTGCGCCACGCTGCTGGCGCAGATGAACAGGTTTTGCGCCAGTCGCTCCAGCACCGGCACCAGTGACGCTGGTGCCACCAGCCAGCCCAGTCGCCAGCCGGTCATGTTGAAGTATTTGCTGAAGCTGTTGATGCTGATGATGTCTTCGCCCAAGGCCAAGGCGCTTTGGCCAAACCGCGCTTCGTGGCTCAAGCCCAGGTAAATTTCATCAACCAGGGTGATGCCGCCATGCTGGCGCACCACCTCAACAATGCGCTGCAATTCGGCTGGCTCAATCGAGGTGCCGGTGGGGTTGGACGGGGAGGCGAGCAAGACGCCACGGGTTTTGGCTTGCCAAGCTGCTGCGACTTGGGCCGCGCTCAGCTGGAAGCGGCCTTCGGCGGTGGTGGGCAGCAAGACGGCCTGGCCCTCTGCTGCACTGACAAAATGGCGGTTGCAGGGGTAGCTGGGGTCGGGCATCAGGATTTCATCGCCGCGGTCAATCAAGGCCAGGCAGGCCAGCTGCAAAGCTGCCGAAGCACCTGCGGTGACCACAATGCGGCCGGCAGGCACGTCCAAGCCAAAGCGTGTGCCATACCACTGGCTGATGGCCAGGCGCAAAGCATCCAAGCCCAACGCCGGGGTGTATTGGGTCAGGCCCGCCGCGATGACCGCATGGGCCGCTTGCTGCACTTGGCTGGGGGCGGTGAAATCGGGCTCGCCGATGTTCAAAAAAACCACAGGCCGGTCGCTGTGTGCGACCTCGCGGGCTTTTTGTGCGGCGGCTTTGGCCACCTCCATCACATAAAACGGCTCGATGCGCTCAGCGCGCTGGGAGATGCGCATGGTGTTCAAGAGCGGTTATTTCACCCGGCCCGATTGCCGATCGGCCTGCACTTCGGTGGCGCGCAGTTCGGGGGCCAGGCCGTTGAGAACGCCGTTGACGTATTTGTGACCGTCGGTGCCGCCAAAAGCCTTGGCCAACTCGATGCATTCGTTGAGCACCACGCGCCAGGGCACATCCAGGCAGTGCTGCATTTCATACACGCCTATCCACATGATGGCGTGCTCAACGGGGGAAATTTCTGCAAAGCTGCGGTCCAGCTTGGGGGCAATCAGGGCATCCAAGGCCTGCGCTTGTTGCGTACAGCCATACAGCAAGGCGTCGTAGTGGGCCGAGTCGGCTTTGTGAAAACCCGACAAGTCGCGTGTGAAGGCGTCGATGTCGGCCGCTTCGTTGCGCCCGACGATGTGCTGGTAAAGGGCCTGCAATGCAAACTCCCGCGAGCGGCTGCGCGCCGGTTTGGCAGAAGATTTGCGCGTGCCTGCCACCGACGCCGGTGCCTTTTCAGCGGCCACGTCGGGGATGCTGGAGGAGTCGGTCATCGGGCATTCGTCTCGTCTTGTTCGTCGTTATCTGCTTCGTCGTCATCCACATCGTCGGCCAACTCGGCCATGTCGGCTGCCAAGTCGTCCATGATGCAGGCCATCTCCACCGCGACGCGGGCTGCATCTCGGCCTTTTTCACTTTGGCGAGCAATGGCTTGCTGCAGGTTTTCAGTGGTCAAAATGGCGTTGGCGATGGGCAGGTTGTAGTCCAGCGAGACCCGGCTGACGCCAGCGCCCGATTCGTTGGCCACCAACTCGAAGTGGTAGGTTTCGCCGCGGATGATGCAGCCGAGAGCCACCAAGGCATCGTACTCGGCACGCTCGGCCATGGCCTGCAGCGCCACCGGCACCTCCAGCGCGCCGGGCACCATCACATGGTCAATGCTGGTCACGCCCAAGGCTTGCAGCTCTTCGATGCAGGCTTTGGCCAAGGCGTTGGTGATGTCTTCGTTGAATCGGGCTTGCACAATGCCGATGTGCAAAAACTGCCCATCGAGTTCTTGTTCTTGGCCTTTGTTGGCTTCTTGCATTTTCATTCCTTGGGGATGTAACCCGTGATTTCGAGGCCGTAGCCGGTCATGCTGGGCATGCGCCGGGGGCGGCCCATGAGTTTCATTTTGTGGACGCCGCATTCGCGCAAAATTTGGGCCCCCACGCCATAGGTGCGCAGGTCCATCTTGCCCCGTTCGGGTGCCTGCGCAGAGCGGGCGCGGCCTTCAAACTGGGCCAGCAATTGCTCGGCCGATTCGCCGCAGTTGAGCAGCACGGCCACGCCGCAGCCTTGGGCGTTGAGGTATTGCAAGCTGGTGTCCAGGCTCCAGGAGTGCATGGTGCGGTTGACCTCCAGCGCGTCGAGCACCGAAAACGGCTCATGCACGCGAACAGGCACTTCGGCATCGGCAGGCCATTGGCCTTTGACCAAGGCCAGGTGCACGGTTTGGCTGGGTTGATCGCGAAATGCATGGGCGGTGAATTCGCCATGGGCGGTTTGCAGGGTGCGGCTGCCGATGCGCTGAACCAAGGACTCGTTGCGGCTGCGGTATTCGATCAAATCGGCGATGGTGCCGATTTTCAAGCCATGTTCGGCCGCAAAAATTTGCAAATCGGGCAGGCGGGCCATGGTGCCGTCGTCCTTCATGATTTCACAAATGACCGACGAAGCACTGCATTCGGCCATGGCGGCCAAATCGCAACCGGCTTCGGTGTGGCCTGCGCGCATGAGCACGCCACCGTCCACTGCTTGCAGGGGAAAGATGTGACCTGGCTGCACCAAGTCTGTCGGCGTGCTGTTGCGGGCAACGGCCACCTGCACGGTTTTGGCGCGGTCAGCGGCCGAAATGCCGGTGGTCACGCCTTCGGCAGCCTCGATGGAGACGGTGAACGCGGTGCTGTACACCGTGCCATTGCGCGCGGCCATGGGGGGAAGTTTTAAAAATTCGCAGCGTTCGCGGGTGAGGGTCAGGCAAATCAGGCCACGCCCAAAACGGGCCATGAAGTTGATGGCCTCGGCAGTCACGTGGTCCGAGGCCAGCACCAGGTCGCCCTCGTTTTCGCGGTCCTCTTCATCGACCAAGATGACCATGCGGCCTGCTTTCATCTCGGCCACGATGTCTTCGACGGGTGAAATGGCCACGGGTTGGGCTTGCTCTGGCGCGTTCATGTTTTGTCCTGTTGGGGGGCGAGTAAGGCGGGGCTGAGCATGCGCTCAACATAGCGGGCCACGGTGTCAATTTCCAGATTGACTTGGCTGCCCGTTTTCAATTGACCCAAAGCGGTGTTTTCCAAGGTGTGTGGGATCAGGTTGATGCTGATCTCGCAAGCCGTGGCCTGGTCGCTCACATGGTTGACGGTCAGGCTCACGCCGTTGACGGTGATGGAGCCTTTGTAGGCCAGGTACTTGGCCAAAGTTTGGGGTGCCAAGATGCGCAGCGTCCAGCTTTCCCCGATTTGTTCAAAACAGCTGACCTGCCCCACGCCGTCGACATGGCCTGAAACGATGTGACCGCCCAAGCGGTCATTGGCACGCATGGCTTTTTCGAGGTTGACCGTGCCTTGTTGGTTCAGGCCGCTGGTTTTATCCAGCGACTCGGCCGAAATGTCGATGGTGAATTGGCGGGATTCAGGCGAGAAGGTGGTAACCGTCATGCAAGCACCATTGAGCGCGATGCTGTCGCCCAGGCCCACATCGTCGAGGTACCCGGCGGGGGCCTCGATGGTGAGGCGCTTGCCGTGAAGTAAAGAGCGACCCAGGTCGTGAATGGCGACGATTCGCCCCACGCCGGTGATGATTCCGGTGAACATAGTCTGGTATTTTCGCAGGTAAAGAGGGTTAATCGGGACGCTTGCACGAAAAAAGCAAACGCGCTTGCCCTTTTGCAAGGGCCAGGCTGATCAGGGTTAACCAAGGGACTTTCCAACCAAGGCTGTGCCTAGAATGAAGCATTGCACCAGATTTTCAATGTTCAGCCTGTCTCCAGGAGCTTTCTTTGCCGGTCAAGTCTTCAGCCAATCCCTCCAAATCAGCCGGCGCATCTGACTCTGGGGGTATGCGGACCATCAAAAAATACCCGAATCGGCGCTTGTACGACACGCAAACCTCAACCTATGTGACCCTGGCAGAGATCAAGAAGCTGGTCATGGCCGCAGCTTGTGTTGTGGTGGTCGATGCCAAAACCGGCGAGGACCTGACCCGCTCGATCTTGTTGCAGATCATTTTGGAAGAAGAGTCTGCAGGCGTGCCCATGTTCAGCGAGGCGGTCTTGTCCAACATCATCCGGTTTTATGGCCATGCCATGCAAGGGCATATGGGTTCTTATTTGGAAAACCATGTTCAGTCCTTCATGGATTGGCAAAGCAAATTGGGTGAGTCCAGCCCGAACCTCAGTCCTGAGGTCTGGGCCCAGTTCATGAAATGGCAAACCCCCTTGATGCACAACATGTTTTCCGGCTTGGCCAATCCGTCGCAAAACGTCATGGCCCAGATGCAAGAACAGATGCAAAAGCAAATCCAAAAGAACACCGAACAGATGTTGGGTGCCTTGGGATTGAAAACTTAGGGGGCTTATCTGAGGCCTTGAGGCCTGGATGGCCTTTTTTCCGGGGACAATGGCGGTATGAGTGAAATGACCGCCACTGTTCCCACATCCCCGCCCAAGGTGGGTTTTGTCAGCTTGGGCTGCCCCAAGGCCCTGACCGATTCCGAGTTGATCCTGACCCAATTGAGTGCCGAGGGCTATCAAACATCCAAAACTTTTGACGGTGCCGATTTGGTCATTGTCAACACCTGTGGCTTCATCGACGAGGCCATCAAGGAAAGTTTGGACACGATTGCCGAAGCCCTGAGCGAAAATGGCAGAGTCATCGTGACCGGCTGCCTGGGTGCCAAAACAGCCGAGGGCGGCGGCAACATGGTGCTGCAAATGCACCCCAGTGTGCTGGCCGTGACCGGCCCGCACGCCACCCAAGAGGTGATGGACGCGGTGCACACCCACTTGCCCAAGCCGCACGACCCCTTCATGGATCTGGTGCCTGGCGGCTTTGGATCGGCGGGGCTGAAGCTGACGCCGCGACACTATGCTTATTTGAAAATCAGCGAAGGTTGCAACCACCGCTGCACTTTTTGCATCATCCCTTCCATGCGCGGTGATTTGGTGTCCAGGCCGATAGGCGATGTGCTCAAGGAGGCCAAGGCCTTGTTTGAAGGCGGCGTGAAAGAGTTGCTGGTCATCAGCCAAGACACCTCGGCCTATGGTGTGGACGTCAAATACCGGACCGGTTTTTGGGACGGCAAGCCGATCAAAACCCGCATGTTGGAATTGGTTCAGGCCTTGGGCGAAATGGCCCAAGTGCATGGCGCCTGGGTCCGGCTGCACTATGTTTATCCTTACCCCAGTGTGGACGACATCATTCCCTTGATGGCGCAAGGCCTGGTCTTGCCTTATTTGGATGTGCCTTTTCAGCACAGCCACCCCGATGTGCTCAAACGCATGAAGCGCCCTGCCAGTGGCGAAAAAAACCTCGAACGCATTCAGCGTTGGCGCGATTTGTGCCCAGAGTTGGTCATCCGCAGCACGTTCATCGCGGGTTTCCCGGGCGAGACCGAAGAAGAGTTTGATCACCTGCTGGGGTTTTTGCGTGAAGCGCAAATTGACCGGGCGGGATGCTTTGCCTACAGCCCCGTCAAAGGGGCCGCAGCCAATGAACTGCCAGGCATGCTGCCCGAGGCTTTGCGCGAAGAGCGACGGGCCCGTTTCATGGCGGTGGCCGAGGAGGTCTCGATTGCCCGCTTGCAGCAAAGGGTGGGCTCCAGCATGCAGGTCTTGGTGGACAGTGCACCGGCCATGGGTAGGCGCGGTGGTGTGGGCCGCAGTTTTGGCGATGCGCCCGAAATTGACGGCGTGGTGCGCTTGTTGCCCCCTGAAAAGCTGAGCAAAACCCTCAAGGTGGGCGAATTCACCCGGGCGAAAATTGTCCGCGTCGAAGGCCATGACCTGGTTGGGGTGCCCGTGTGATGGTGTCCGCTGGCATGCCCCGTGATTTGGGCGCAGCTGGCAAGCGCAAGAACGTTTTGGCATTCTTGTTTTCGAACGAAAAAAAAGCCGTTGATCTGAAATCAACGGCTGTGGTTTTTTTCGGCTTACTGAATTCGATAAACTTGGTGCCCAGAAGAGGACTCGAACCTCCACGATGTTACTCGCTAGTACCTGAAACTAGTGCGTCTACCAATTCCGCCATCTGGGCGCCTCAGGAATCAAAGGATTGTATATCAAAAAAGTAGCCCAACCCAGCGGATTGCTGGACGAAATCAGCGGCAGTGTTCAAGGGCACCGCGATGGCCACGGATTCTTGATCCGCGACGACGGCGAGTCCGACATTTACCTGTCTTCCGGCGAAATGCGTGCGGTCTTGCACCGCGATCACGTCAAGGTGTGCATCGTTCGGCAAGACCGAAAAGGCCGTCCTGAAGGCCGCGTTGTCGAGATCATCGATCGCCCAGACCAGCCCATCATTGGCCGCCTTTTGCATGAGGGCGGATTGTGGCTGGTGGCCCCCGAAGACAAACGCTACGGCCAAGATGTGATGATTCCCAAAGGCGCCACCGGCACGGCCAAAGTAGGCCAGGTGGTGGTGGTGGAGTTGACCGAGCCGCCGGCATTGTTTGGCCAGCCTGTGGGCCGGGTCAAAGAGGTGCTGGGGGAAGTTGACGATCCGGGCATGGAGATTGAAATCGCGGTTCGCAAGTACAGCGTGCCGCATGAATTTTCAGCGGCCTGTATTGACCAAGCCAAAGGCTTGCCCGACAAGGTCTTGGCCAAGGACAGAAAAGACCGGGTCGATTTGCGTGACGTGCCCTTGGTCACCATCGACGGTGAAGATGCGCGTGACTTTGACGATGCGGTTTACTGTGAACCGGCCAAGGTCGGGCGAGGCAAGGGTTGGCGTTTGTTGGTCGCCATTGCCGATGTCAGCCACTATGTGCAGACCGGCAGCGCCATTGATGTGGACGCCTACGACCGCGCCACCAGCGTTTATTTTCCACGGCGCGTTATCCCCATGCTGCCGGAAAAGTTGTCCAACGGGCTTTGCTCTTTGAATCCCGATGTCGACCGCTTGTGCATGGTTTGCGACATGCTGGTGAATGCCAAAGGCGATGTGCATGCCTACCAGTTTTACCCTGCGGTGATGCACAGCCATGCGCGCTTGACCTACACCGAAGTGGCGGCGATTTTGGCCAACACCCGTGGGCCAGAAGCCACCAAGCGCAAACCGCGCGTGAACGACTTGATGAACCTGCAGGACGTCTACAAAGCCCTGCTGGCATCGCGAGCCGTTCGTGGCGCGGTGGATTTTGAGACCACCGAAACCCAAATCGTGTGTGACGAAAGCGGGCGCATTGAAAAAATTGTGCCGCGGGTTCGCAACGAGGCACACCGGCTGATTGAAGAGGCGATGCTGGCGGCCAATGTCTGCACCGCCGACTTCATTCAGCAGGGCAAGCACCCGAGTTTGTTTCGGGTTCACGAAGGTCCTACGGCTGAGAAAAAAGACACTTTGCGCAACTACCTCAAGGCCTTGGGCCTGGGCATGAGCATCAGCGACGACCCGCACACTTCAGAGTTTCAAAAAATCGCGCAGGCCACCAAGGACAGGCCTGATGCGCAGCAGATTCACACCATGCTGTTGCGCTCGATGCAGCAAGCCATTTACACCCCGGTCAACAGCGGCCACTTCGGCTTGGCCTATGAGGCCTATACCCATTTCACCAGCCCCATTCGGCGTTATCCCGATTTGTTGGTCCACCGGGTCATCAAGTCGATTTTGCTGGGGCGCAAATACACACTGCCCGATTTGCCCACGCCCGGGGAAGCCCATGCCAAGCTCAGCAAACGCTTGGAAAAAAGCCGGGCGGCCAAAGGCGAAGCACCCGATTCCCAGTCGCCACGCGTGCGCATGTCGGCTGCCGACCAACGTGCTTGGGAGGCTGCGGGCTTGCATTGCAGCGCCAACGAGCG
>CAMCNQ010000059.1 GCA_945875955.1 Limnohabitans sp. Rim8
CCCTGAGCGAAAAAGAGGTGGTGGCGCTGATGCGCTGGACTTTGAAAGCCCGCTCTTTTCGGGTCTGGCGCATTCGGGTGCGTGGCCGTGCGGCCAAGCACCAAGTCCGGCAAACCCAAAGCCAGCGCTTGAATGACCTGCAAGCGGCAAGCCCCAAGACCGAGGCACAGACCGCTGCGGCTTCGGTTGTTGAAGTGTTGTTTCCGCAGCCCCCATCGCCTCTGAGCCGCGAGGCCTTGACCTGAGGCTTTCAGAACCCGGCGGAAAGAACCATTCAAGGAAAACCCGTCAACCTAAATCCAGTTGGGCACGGCCGAGGGGCTGACGATGCAGGTCTCTGGCCAGGCGCGAGTGCCCCCCGGACTGCCTGTCCGGGGGGTGCGAGCAACAACGCCACAGGCCTGAAGCGGCAGACCTGCGGCCGTGCAACGTTTCACCCCTGAGGTGAAGTCCGTCTTGGGCGCAAGTGTTTGATTCATCATGTGTTTCAAGCGCAAGCAAGCGGCCAAAGCCGGGTTTAGGGTCCATCATGCCCGGCGCTTGAGCCCTTGGGTTTTGCTTGGGCCTTGGGCATCGGCGGCGCGGGTTTGGAACTTCGAGGGCACCGACACAGCCTGCACCACCCGCTGGGTTGGCACGGCCAGGGCGCTGGGTTTTTCATAGCCCGAAAGCTTGGGCAAGATGGTCTGCAACACAGTTTGCACGTTTTGCAAACGCGGGTCGCCGGTTTGGGCGTCGTCGGTGGTGTCGTTGATGCAAAAAAAGTCCAAGACGCCAAAGTGGCGCTCCAGGTCCTGGAGTTGGGCATTTTGGTCACCCTCACCGGTGGAGACATAGCGGTGGCGATAGTCCCGCAATTGCGCCACCCCATGGGCCAAGGCCCAACGCAAGACAAAGTCCGACACGATGGTGGGTTTGTTCCAGCTGCGAAAAACAGTGGAGCGCACGGCGGCAAACATGTCGGGCGCGGTGGCTTCCAGCGCCAACAAAATGGACTTGCACATGGGCCTGGGGGAATGGGCAAAGGTGCGAAACGTCTGCCAGGGGGACGGGTCTGGTCTGAGGCCCTTGGCCAAGCCTTGGTGAAGATGCTGGTTCAGCCACTGGATGGACAAACGGCAGGCGTTTTCCAGAGAAGTGGCGTCCATGCGCATGGCCTCGTCCGTGACCTGAGGGTCGTCTGACCAGGTGACGTAAAAACCATCCGGGTGAAACCAGTCTTGCACCCGCATGGGCGCGCCCAAGAAGACGTCGTCGTTGAAATAAAAATACCGCTCTGACAAACCCGGAATGTGGTGTATCCAAGACTCGATGTGCCCCGAATCAAAGGTGGGCAAAGACAACTCGGGGATGAGCTCGCGGTGGTCCACCAGGGTCAGCCGGTCGCTTTGGCGAAGCCAATCGGGGGCCTGGGCATCGGTGACGATGTAGACATGGCCATGGTCGGGGAAAAACGTTTCCAGCGCACGCAGGCTGTAACGCAATTCGTGGTTGTCGCGAAAGCGGCCCTCGACATTGCTGTAAAGGGCCATGGCATCACTGGAGTCTCGGGGCAGTTGCTGCAATGCGGTTTGGCGTTTGGAGCGCCAATTCGAATCGTTTCCGTCGACCCACAAGTAAACGATGTCGATGGGCGAATCGTGGGGCATGTCTGCGTTGGTTTTTTTCAAGAGTCCAGCAGTCTAACAGCGCCAACCTGACCCAGGTATTTGAAAAACCAAAGCCCTGCGCAGGCCAAGCGCGCCAAAAGTCGGCACTGGCGCTGGCTTTGGCCTGCAGCCAAACGTCGAAACGGTCTGATGAAAGCATCAGGACCATGCGTTTTTCGTCTTGAGGTTTGTAGCAAGGGCCCATCAAGCGCTGTCCGTTGGCGTTGATGCAGAGCATGGTGAAGCTGTTCACCGTTTCGCCCGTGCGGGCATGGCACCGCGCCTGCCATCGCGCCAGACCCATGGGCTCGCCACTGGCCAATCAATGCGGGTGGGCACTGCTTTGCCAATGCGCCAACCGAGTTCAAAAAATCCTGCACCGGAATCACACAGTGCTGCGCATGCCGCCAAGCACCGCGAAAACTGGGCTTTTCAGCGACGCCTTCGCTGTGCGCGTTGCCGGTCTGGTTTGCGGTATTTTTCATCTTTTTACCCAAGTGGGACCAGGCCGAAACGCCCCAGACATGCCCCACGCAGCGGCATGGCCGCATCGTTCACCTTGGACGGGGCATGGCGTCGAATGAAGGTGCGAAAGTCATCTGGCCAGACACCGTGGCGGGCCAGATCGCTGGGCATTTCGACCCCGAAATGCTGGCACAGCGAGGCTTTGTCAAGAGGGGATTGGCAGTGGCCACACCTGCGCGGACAGTCAAAGGGAACAGACCAAGCGGGCCTTTACAAAGGCAAAATCTCCAGGCTGTGTGTCAACACTGGCCGACACAAAATTTTATAGGTGTCGGCGTCAAAGCCAGCGGCGGCATGGCTCAGTTGGCGAGCCTGGGCCAAGTTGGGCGCGCTGCCCAAATAACACCAGTGGTTGACGACATGGATTTGGCTCAGCTGTGCGTCGCGCTCAAGCAAGCCCACGGCCCCTGCAAACGGCCAGCACTGGACACGCAGCGCCAGCATGCTGAACAACAAGCGCGCTTGGTGGTCTTGCAGGCTTTCATCACCGCGGCACACGCCCGCGCATTGGCCAAGGGCAGATCGGAAACAGGCCTTGCCCTTGGCCAATTTTTCCAAGCCCAAGGGGCCGTAGCACAGCTTGTGCTGGTCTGCGAGGCTGCGCAGGCCATTGAGCGCCGCATGGCGGCTGGCAAACAGCCCATACAAATCCGGTTGGCTGGCAAAGGCTATGTCCTTGGCATACACCACCTGCGGCACATCACCCGCCATTTGCAGACTGCACAGCTGTTTGTTGCGGCGCAGTTTTTGGTTGAACAGCGGCTGCTGGGCCTTGATCATTTGCGACTCGAGCAGCAAGGCCCCGATTTCGCCCGCCGTGCGGATGTGGCTGATGCGCTGGGTTTGGCGCAGCATGCGCGCTTCGTCGGGGGTGCGCAGGTGCGACAAAAGCCGCGCCCGGATGTTGATGCTTTTGCCAATGTACAGCGGCAAGTCGCCCTCTTGTCCATGAAAGGTGTAGACGCCCGCCCCCGTGGGGGCGTCGTCAATGGCCTCGCGCAGGTGTTGCGGGTATTCGTAGACCCGGCTTTCTTCAAAGTCCTCTCGGCGGCGACGGGGCAAGGGCATGGCGGTTGGGGCAAAAAAAGTGAAAGTCCGAAATGGGTTTAAAACACTGTTTATATTTACAGTATACTGGATGGGTCATGCCAATTGCAGTTGTCTGACGGTTTGTTTTTCAACGCCTCCTGTCTCACGACGGGGGGTGTTTTTTTCCGGCAGCGGCATCGAAAGCTGGAAGGTGCAGCCCTTGCCAAGGCGACAGCGGGTCAGGGCCGGACCCGCTAAAGTGGAACACATGAACGATTTTCCCTCTAGCGCCACCCTGGCGGCGACCGCCTTGATCGACAGCGACCACCCCCGCGTGGTCGCGTTCGCCCGACAACATGCCCAGGGTCAAACGGACACAGAAAAAGCCGTGTCGCTTTACCTGGCGGTGCGCGACGAATTTCGCTACGACCCCTACCAGATCGACCTGTCGCCCGAAGGCATGCGGGCCAGCAGCGTCATCGCCCAGGGCTCGGGCTGGTGCGTGCCCAAGGCGGCTTTGATGGCGGCGGTGTGCCGCGCCTGTGGCCTGCACGCACGCCTGGGCTTTGCCGATGTGCGCAACCACCTGAGCACGGAGCGCTTGCGCCAGACCATGAAGACCGATGTGTTCATCTGGCATGGCTATGCCGACATCTGGCTGGGCGGCCAGTGGGTCAAGGCCACACCGGCCTTCAACATCGGCCTGTGCGACAAATTTGGCCTGCTGCCGCTGGCGTTTGATGGCATGAACGACTCCATTTACCACCCCTTTGACAAGGCGGGCAACCGCCACATGGAATACGTCAAGCAGCGCGGCAGCTTTGACGACATGCCTTTGGCGCAAATCGTGCAAGACTTCAACACCGTTTACAGCGGCTGGATGGCCGAAAATAACCCGTTGCAAAACGCCAGTTTTCAGCACGATGTGGACCAGGAAACCCGGTGAGCCCGCGCCGTCTGGTCCTGCTCGACTCGATTGCCCTGGTCAATGCCTCGCATGCGGGCGCGGTGGTTGTGTCGGGCTCTCACGGCGGTTTATCGGCCTCGCATTTTGTGACAGCGCAAATTCAAAAACCCTTTGCGGTGGCCTTCAACGATGCCGGTGGGGGCAAAGACAATGCAGGCCGGGTGGCCCTTCATGCGCTGCAAGCAGTGGGGGTGTTGGCCGTGTTGTACGCACACACCTCGGCCCGGATTGGCGAAGCCCAAGACGGGCTTGAGAACGGCGTGGTCAGTGGCCTGAATGCGCTGGCCATGGCGCAGGGCCTGCAGTTGGGCTGGCGCGTCAACGAATGCGTGCAGCACCTGGGTGCACGGCCTGAACAACGGTCTTAAAAAAAGCCGCAATGACAGCGCTTGGGACGAGACTAGGGCCTTGAACGCACACCCCACAGCCACCTGCTGCGCCAGTGCAAGGCCATGCGCGTGGCCCCTGCCCTGTCCTAAGATCTCTGCGCTGCCGCGCGCTTGACGCGCCACAGCAACCACAGGGCAATGCTCAGGTTCAGGGCATTCCACAGCAAGCCATTGATGAAGGCCGCCTGGTAGGAGCCGGTCAGGTCAAACACCTTGCCCGACATCCAGCCGCCCAAAGCCATGCCAATCAGGGTGGCAAAGATCACAGCGCCCACGCGCGAGCCGGCCTCTTTGGCCGGAAAATACTCGCGCACGATGATGGCGTAAGCCGGCACGATGCCACCTTGAAACAGGCCAAACAGGGCCGAGATGACATACAGCGATACCAAGCCGTTGAAGGGCAAAAACAGCAGCAAGGCCACGCCCTGCAAAACCGAGCCCAAGACCAAGGTGCGCAAGCCCCCAATGCGGTCACATATGACCCCCGAGATCAAGCGGCTGGCAATGCCGCTGGCCAACATCAGGGACAGCATTTCTGCTCCCCGGGCCGCGCCAAAGCCCAAATCGGTGCAATACGCCACGATGTGCACCTGCGGCATGGCCATGGCCACACAGCAAGCCACACCGGCCACGCACAAAAAGAACTGGGCTTGGTTCAGACTCAGCCCAAACGGCCTTTGCGACTGCATGGCTTGTGCACTGCCCGCCAGCGGGATGGCCAGCAGAGGGGGACGCTGGCGCATGAAAAAACTCAGCAAGACCATGCCAATGCCGCAAAACAGGCCCATGGCCACATAGGTGCTGCGCCAACCCATGGTTTCCACGCCATGCTGCGCCAAGGGGGGCCAAATGGCCCCGGCCACATAGTTGCCGCTGGCACACACGGCCACGGCAATGCCACGGCGTTTGTGCCACCACAAGGAGGTGTCGGCCACCAAGGGGGCCAGGGTGGTGGAACTGCCAATCAAGCCCAAAAGCAGGCCGTGCGCCAAAGCGAACCACCAGATGTTGGTGGACAAACTGGCCGCCACAAAACCCAGACCCGTGCCCACGCCCCCCAACAGCAAGGGCACATGCACGCCCGAACGGTCGGCCCAGCGGCCCATGTACAGGCCGCCCAAGCCAAAGCCCAGCATCATCAAGGTGTAGGGGATGGACGCTTCGGCGCGGCTGACGCCAAACTCCGCTTGCACGGCGGGCAAAACCACGGCCACCACGTACATGCTGGCACCGCCCAGCGTCATCAAGGCCAGGCTGACCAGCAAACGCCTGGCGGCGTAAGCAGAGTCGATCAGGTGCTCGCCCGCAGCAGTGGATGCATTCGAAGTGGTGCTCATGCCCGCAGGTTAACAGTCAGGCTGGCCGTGGCTTGGCAAATGCGGGACAAACCACAGGCCACGGGCTCAATTCACCACATCTTTGATGCGCGGCCAGGTGTTGCGGATGTGCTCGGCCATGATGCGCGACAGGGCCTGCCCATCCCGGGCCGCCAAAGCCAGCATCATTTGCTCGTGTTCAGCCATGGCGGCGCTCCAGTTTTCCGGGGTTGAATTGCCGCTGTAGCGCAGGCTGCGCATGCGTTTGCTCAGCGTGGCGTGGGTCATGCTCAAGGTGTCGTTGTCGGCCAGCGCGATCAAGGCCTCGTGGATGCGCTGGTTCAGCGAGAAGTATTCCAGCCTCTTGCGGGCTTCAAAAAACACTTTCATCTCTTGGTGCATCTCCATGATCGCTTCGATCCGGGCTGGGTCGGCCTGGCAGGCCCGCTCACCGGCATAGAATTCCACCAACGCGATCACCTCCAGCATGTCGCGCGCATCCTTGGCCGAAAAAGCCTTCACGATGGCCCCACGCAAGGGCAAAAGCTCCACCAGGCCTTCGGCCGTCAAGACCTTGATCGCTTCACGCACCGGGGTGCGGGACACACCCAACAACTGGGCCACCTCCATCTCCTGGATGCGTTCGCCCGGGGGCAGGCGCAAGGACACGATCATGTCGCGCAAGCGGTTGGTGACTTCTTCGTGGAGCGGGACGCGCTCAATCTGTCTGTTGGGGTCTTGTGAAGGCATGGGTTGGAAGTATGGGGGAAAACCAGAGCTTGACCAAGTCGGACCGCCAGCCTAGCATTATCCGTAATTACGGATTACACGCATCCGCCAGCGCACCTGACCCAGAGCCTCCACATGACACTGCCCACACTGGCCCTCTTCACTGGCGACCCTGCAGGCATAGGCCCTGAACTGGTCGAAAAATTGCTGCAAAACCCTTCTTGGAAAACCCAGGCCCGCGTCATCCTGATCGGCCAAAAAGCGTCTATTCAGGTCCCCCCCGAGGTGGTCTGGCAGGACTGGTCTGGCGCCAGTGCGCCTGCTTTTGAGCGCGGCGTGGCCAACGCCCACAACGGCCGCTACATGCTCGAGGCTTTGGCAGCCGGGGTGGGCTTGGTGACCTCAGGCCAGGCCGATGCTTTTTGCTTTGCCCCACTGAACAAGTCTGCCCTGCGCCAAGGCGGCATGAACCAAGAAGACGAACTGCGCTGGTTTGCCGAACACATGCACTTCAGCGGCGTGTGCGGCGAGCTCAACGTGCTGAAAAACCTCTGGACAGCGCGGGTGACCTCGCATGTCCCCCTGAACGAAGTCTCCTCCTTGCTGAGCCCGGAGAAAGTGGCTGACGCCATCCGCATGATTTCGCAGGCCCTGCAGGCCTCTGGCGTGACCCGTCCGCGCATCGCGGTCTGTGGACTCAATCCCCACAATGGCGACAACGGCAACTATGGCGACGAGGAGGGCCGCATCATCTCACCCGGTGTGCAGCAAGCTGCTGCCCGGGGTTTTGCCGCCGATGGCCCTTTCCCCGCCGACACCGCATTTGTGCGGGCCATCCGCTCGCCGGGCGGCTACGACGGTGTGGTGACCATGTACCACGACCAAGGCCAGATCGCCATGAAGCTGATGGGTTTTGAGCAAGGCGTGACGGTACACGGCGGCCTGCCCTGCCCCATCACCACCCCGGCACACGGCACCGCCTACGACATCGCTGGTCAGGGCGTGGCCAATCCGCAAGCCATGCGCAACGCATTTGAATTGGCCGCCCGCATGGCCACCTCTCGCCTTCAAAACCACACCAACGCCAAGGAGACCCTGTCATGAAGTTGAAGAAAATTTTGCTCGCTGCCCTGCTGGCCACACCCTTGCTGGGCCTGGCGCAAAACTACCCCAACAAGCCGGTGCGCATCATGGTGGGAGCCAATGCAGGCGGCGGCACCGACATCATTGCCCGCATGCTGGCCGAGAAAATGGGTGAGGCCTTGAAGGGCTCGTTTGTGGTCGAAAACAAACCGGGTGCGTCCAACACCATTGCCGCCGACCTGACGGCCAAAGCCCCAGCGGACGGCCACACCTTGCTTGTCGCCACCAACACCGGCCAGGCCATTGCCCCGCACCTGATCAAGCTCAACTTTGACCCGATCAAGGACCTGACCCCAGTGGGCCTGATCGTCACGGTGCCCAATGTGCTGGTGGTGGGGGCCAACGTACCCGCGAACAATGTGGCCGAGCTGGTTTCGCTCATGAAAGCCAAGCCCAACGAGTTCAAGTACGCGTCATCGGGCGTGGGCAGCACCCAACACATCGCGGGCGAGGGTTTCAACCTGGCCGCAGGGGTGCAAAGCATCCATGTGCCCTACCGGGGCAGCAGCCAGGCTCACTTGGACATCATCGGGGGCAATGTGCAGATCATGTTCGACACCACCTCCTCGGCCATGGGCCAGATCAAGGCGGGCAAATTCAAGCCCTTGGCCCTGACCACCGCCACCCGCAGCAGCGAACTGCCCCAAGTGCCAACACTGGCTGAAGCTGGCGTCAGCGGCTTCGAGATGAGCACTTGGTACGGCATGTTCGTGACCAGCGGCACCCCACCCGAAGTCACGCAGCGCCTGCAAACCGAGTTGGCCAAAATTCTGAAAATGCCCGACATCCAAGTCAAACTCAAAGGCTTGGGCGGCGAGCCTGGCAGCCTCTCACCCGAGCAATTTGCGCAACTCAACCGTCAGGAATTCACGCGCTTTGGCGACCTGATCAAGAAGGCCAACATCAAGCTGGAGTGAGGCCGACTCGGCCACATACTGCCGCCACCAAGGCTTAAGCCAAGGCCTTGTCCAGGCCTGTTGCACAAAACAGGCACAGGCTTGGTTTGGCACTGAAAACCGTCCTGTGAACAGGGGCCGGGAGTGGGGCAGATTGGAGCCGGCTAGTGTCCTGCATCGCCTGCGCCCTAGGGCCTGATCATCTGGCAGGTGCTGGGCAAGCGCGCCTCTTCGGCCTTGATTTGGCGCACCACCTTGAAACCAAAACCCGAGCCTTCGACGTCGAAGGGCACACCCGGCGAGCCCTGGCGCGCCATCACCCCGACCACCAAGGGCTGTTGGAATTGGTGGTCTTCGGCCCGCATGCGCCCGGTTTGCCCGGCCATGCTCACGCTGGCTTTTTCCAGCTGCAAGGCCACCGCCAAGGGCTCGGTGCTGGCGGCTTTTTCAATCGCCTGGGCCAGCGCCTCAACCATCAGCTGCATGCGCACATGCACATAGTCTTCCGAGGGTTTGGGAAAGCGCTGGCGAAAGGCTTGGTAGAAAGCCTCGCTGGCGTCGCCAGGCACATTGGGCAGCCAGTCGGCCACAGCGATCACGCGGTCCACGCCAGCCTCGCCAATGGCCGCAGGCGCGCCCAAGGCATTGCCATAAAAGGTGTAGAACTTGCCTTGGTAACCCGCCTCGCGCGCGGCCTTGACCAGCAAGGTCAGGTCATTGCCCCAATTGCCGGTGATGACCGCCTGCGCGCCACTGGCCTTGATTTTCGCGGCATAGGGCAAAAAATCTTTGACCCGGCCCATGGGGTGCAGCTCATCGCCCACGATCTTCACGTCTGGGCGTTGGGCACCCAGCTGGCGGCGGGCCTCGCGCAGCACCGCCTGGCCAAAACTGTAGTCTTGCCCAATCAAATAGGCCGACTTGACCGATTGGTCGTCTTTGAGCACCTGCATCAGCGCGGCCATGCGCATGTCGGCATGGGCATCAAAACGAAAGTGCCAGAAACTGCATTTCTCGTTGGTCAGCGCCGGGTCCACTGCCGAATAGTTCAAAAACAACACGCGCTTGGCGGGCTCGCGCTCGTTGTGCTTGTTGATGGCATCCACCAAGGCGGCGGCATTGGCCGATGAGTTGCCTTGCAAAACAACTTGTGCGCCCTCGTCAATGGCCGACTTCAGGACCGACAAGGCCTCTTCGCTTTGGCCTTTGCTGTCGTAGCGCAGCAAGACCATTTTTTGCAGGCCCTGAGGTGTTTTCACGCCACCGCGCGCATTCACCCGCTCGACCGCCCAGGCGATGTTGCGCACCACCGCCTCACCGGTGTTGCCAAAAGGGCCACTCAGGCCTTCTATCAGGGCCAGTTTGATGGTGGCAGGCGACTGGGCAAAGGCGGGTGAAAAACACAAAGCCGCCACGCAAACCATGAGCAAGCGGCGAGACAGGGCAGAGCACAAACGCATAGGGATGAGGCTAAAAGTCAAGCCCATAAAGGCTTGGGGGTGGAAAGGGCAGAAGTTTAACCAAGCGGTGGCAGCGCGCCCGGCTTAACCCGCCGCTCCTGCGGTCATGGGCTGATCGCCCAATTCGTGCAGCGGCCAGCGGGGCTTGACGTCAAAACTGTAACGCGCACAGGCCTGCTGCACCCCCGCTTGCAAGCGCATGGCCGCGGCCATGGCGATCATGGCCCCGTTGTCGGTGCACAGGTGCAACTCGGGGTAATGCACCCGCACCTGGGCTTTGGCGCAAGCGGCATTGAGTTGGGCGCGCAATTCCCGGTTGGCCCCCACGCCGCCGGCCACCACCAGGCGCTGCAGGCCGCTGTCTTTGAGGGCGCGCATGGATTTTTTAAGCAACACTTCCACAATGGCCGCTTGGGTGGACGCGGCCAGGTCGGCCCGTTCGGGTGCGCCTTCGGTGTGCGCTGCGGGGCCGATTTTCTGGCTTTGGGTGAGCACGGCGGTTTTCAGCCCGGCAAAAGAAAAATCCAGATCGCCGCTGTGCAACAAAGGCCGGGGCAATTTGTAGGCCGTTGGCTGGCCTTGCTCGGCCAGGCGCGCCAAACCGGGGCCACCGGGGTAAGGCAAGCCCATGAGCTTGGCAGATTTGTCAAAGGCTTCACCGGCGGCGTCGTCTATGGTTTCGCCCAGCAATTCGTAACGACCCACGCCATCGACCCGCATGAGTTGGGTATGGCCGCCCGATACCAGCAAAGCAATGAAGGGAAATTCGGGCGGGTCGGCGCTCAAAAAAGGCGACAACAAATGGCCTTCCAGGTGGTGCACGCCCAGCACCGGCTTGCCCAGGGCTGCCGCCAAGCCGCAAGCCACACCCGCACCCACCAGCAAAGCCCCAGCCAGGCCTGGCCCTCGGGTATAGGCCACCACGTCGATGTCGGCCAATGCAGCGCCCGCTTCGGCCAGCACTTGGCGTGTCAGCGGCAGCACCCGGCGGATGTGGTCTCGGCTGGCCAACTCGGGCACCACCCCGCCATAGGCTTGGTGCATCTCGATCTGGCTGAACAAGGCGTGTGCCAACAAGCTGGGCAAAGCAGCCCCAGTGGTTTGCACCAAGGCCACGCCGGTTTCGTCGCAAGAAGATTCAATACCCAAAATTCGCATAGCAGCGAGTTTAAGCGGGCCATGGGTGCTGGCCTGGCCCTTGGTCATAATCCATGGCCAGACAATGACCCTGTTAAAACCCAGCACCATGACCACACTCCGACTGATTTCCTCCATGGCCACCAAGCCCCTGCTGGCCGATCTGGTGGCGCTTTACAAAACGCAAGCGCCTGAAGTACAAGTGCAGGTCGAGTCGGTCGGCGGGGTGGACGCCGCCAAACGCGTGCAGGCGGGCGAAGCCTTTGACGGCGTGGTGCTGGGCAGCGACGCCATCGACAATCTTGTCGCCAGCGGCCATGTGCTGGCACTCAGCCGCGCCGACCTGGTGCGCTCGGGTGTGGCGGTGGCCGTGCCGGCTGGCCAGCCCGTGCCCGACATCTCAAGCGAAGCCGCGCTCAAAGCCGCCATCCTGGCCGCGCCCACGCTGGGCTATTCCACAGGCCCCAGCGGCGTGCAACTGGCCAAACAGTTTGAGGCCTGGGGCATCGCCGCACAAATCAAACCGCGCCTTGTACAGGCCAAGCCTGGCGTGCCCGTGGGCGCGCTGGTGGCGCTGGGCGAAGTGGCGCTGGGCTTTCAGCAGCTGAGCGAAATGTTGGGCGTGCAGGGCATCACCATCGTGGGCGGCCTGCCCCCGGCGGTGGAGATCATCACCACGTTTTCTGGCTCGGTGGCGGTGTCTTGCGCTCAGCCGGAAGCCATGCGTGCCATGCTGGCCTTCTGGCAGTCACCTGAATGCGACGCCCTCAAGCGACAGCATGGCATGGCACCGGCCTGAACACCATACCCATATAACCAGCGGTTATCTGGCTTCCAGCACAATCGCTGGCATGGGGATCAGCCACTACATCAAGGACATCGGGCGCGGCAAAGACGGCGCCCGTGCGCTGGGTCGCGCGCAAGCGGCCGACCTGATGGGGCAAATCCTTGACCAGCAAGTGAGTGACCTGGAACTGGGCGCTTTTTGCATCGCCATGCGCGTCAAAGGCGAAACGCCCGAAGAGATGGCCGGTTTTTTGGACGCCACGCACGCGCGTCTTGGCAAAGTTCAAACCGGCCCAGCGCCGACCGTGGTGCTGCCCTGTTACAACGGCGCGCGCAAGCTGCCGGTGCTCACGCCCTTGCTGGCACTGCTGCTGGCACGAGAAGGCGTGGCGGTGGTCATGCACGGCACGGCCACCGAAGACAAACGTGTGAGCAGCCAGGCGGTGCTGACCGAGTTGGGCATGGCCGCCTCTGGCACATCGCCCCAAGTGCAAGCCGGTGAAGTGGCGTTTGTGCCCACGGGCGTCTTGAACGCCGGGCTGGAGCGCTTGCTGTCTGTGCGCCGCGTGGTGGGACTGCGCAACCCGGGGCACAGCTTGGTCAAGCTCATGAACCCTTGCGGGGGCCCGGCCCTGGTGGTGAGCAGCTACACCCACCCCGAATATTTGCTGTCCATGTCGACCACCTTTGCCCTGACCGGGCAACACGCCCTGTTGCTGCGCGGCACAGAAGGCGAAAGTGTGGCCGACGCCCGGCGCACGCCTGCGATGGATCTTTTCAAAGACGGGCAAACGCGGCGCGTGCAGCCGCCTCAAGAAGGATCGC
>CAMCNQ010000060.1 GCA_945875955.1 Limnohabitans sp. Rim8
CTGAAGGATGGGGCGCCACGGTGTTTTTGCAAATCATCGACCCCCGCGCTTTTGCCGGACTGCCCGCCTTCAAGACCCAGATGGACGAACTCGATCGCCAGTGCCATGCCTCACGGCCTGCGCTGGCCGACAAGCCGGTCAGAACGCCAGGGGAAAGAGGCCTGCAACTCAAGGCCAAGAGCGCAAACCTGGGGCTGGCGCTCTACCCGGCCATCATGCCCGCGCTGCTGCCATGGGCCCAGAAGTTCGGCATCACAAGCCCCGTGGCTATTTAACGGCCGCTTTGATTCGACCGTTTTCACTTAACCCAAGCCGTCTCAAGTGGCCCGGCACCAAGGCCAAAAAACAGGCCTCACACCTGCTCATATTTTTTCAGTTGGCGATCAGCACCGTGGTAAACCAAATCAAGGCGGTGAGCAATTTACCGTCGTCCTCATGGGGCTAGCCACAGGGCAGTGGCATTGGCGGCTTTCTCTTGGACGCCTTGAAGCGGCTGAGACCTCAATCCAATTTGGCCCCCGCCACAAACCAGCGCCCGATCAAGGCCCGGTCTTCTTCGGTCAGGCCGGTGGCATTGCCCATGGGCATTTGCTTGGTCACCGCCACTTGTTGGTAGACATTTTGTGCGTGCTGCTTGATCAACTCTGGGCTGTCCAGACGCACATTTTTCATTTGCACTTGCGCGCCATGGCAGCTGATGCAATGCTGAGCCACGAGGCTTTGCACCTGGGCAAAGCCCACCGGCTGAGCAGGCACTGCAGAGACTTTAGGCGGCGCAGGCCGCAAGGCCACGATCACGCCCAAAATCATCACCACCCCCACCGCCGCAAAAGGCCAGGGGTTGGCGGCCCGGCCCAAATGGAAGGCGTGGCGCTGCACAAAAAATTGGCGAATCAAGGCCCCGGCCAGCATCATCACAAACAGCAAGACCCAGCGGTGCTCGTGTGTGTACAAAAAGCTGTAGTGATTGCTCAGCATCGCGAAGATGACGGGCAGCGTGAAGTAGGTGTTGTGCACGCTGCGCTGTTTGCCGCGCTTGCCGTGAATGGCCAGGGCATTCGCGTCATAGGCTTGACCGCTGGTCATGGCGGCCACCACCTTGCGCTGGCCAGGGATGATCCAGAAAAACACATTCGCGCTCATGGCGGTGGCGATCATGGCGCCCACCAGCAAAAAGGCGGCACGCCCTGCAAACAACTGGTTGGCCAGCCACGAGGCCAATGCAATGACCACGATCATCAAACCGGCAACCATCAATTCACCGTTTTTGCGAAAACCAAAAACCCGGCAAACGGCGTCGTAGACGATCCAAAACCCGACCAAAAAGCCCACGGCACTGGTGCCCGCGACAACCGGGCTCCAGTCCATCAAGGACTTGTCGATCAGGAAGGTGCCCGCGTTGTAGAGGTAGAGCAAAGTGAACAGGGCAAAGCCACTGAGCCAAGTGGAATAAGACTCCCAGTAAAACCAGTGCAGTTTGGTGTGGATTTTTTGGGGGGCCACCGCGTACTTTTGCGGGTTGTAAAAACCCCCGCCGTGTACAGCCCACATGGCACCGCCCACGCCTTTTTCCAGCAGGTCAGGCGAGTTGGGTCTTTGCAGGTTGTTGTCTAAAAAGACAAAGTAAAACGAGGAGCCAATCCAGGCGATGGCGGTGATCACATGCACCCAACGCAACAACAAATTGGCCCATTCCAGCAGATATGCTTCCATCAAGGATCTCCAACCATCTCACCACCGCGGGCCCTGTGAGCGGTTATTCGGTCGCGAACATGAACTTGTGGGTCCTTGCGCCGCTGCGACCAGTGCACCGGAGTGTATACAATTTTTGACCGCACATCCAGACTGCGCCCATTCCAGCACCCTGCAACAGCCATGCGCCATGGTTTCAAAGCGTTTGCAAGAGTTGTGCCGCCACCGCCACGGCAATCACCTCGGGCTCTTTGCCTGCAATGCCCGCCACGCCAATGGGGCAGGTGATGTGGGCGATTTCTTTGGCGCTGAACCCCCTGTCCTCCAGGCGGTGCCTGAATGTGGCCCATTTGGTTTTGCTGCCGATCAGGCCCACAAAGGGCAAATCACCCAGCTCCCGCTGGCGTTGCAGGCAGGCCATGACCACATCCAAATCTTCGGCATGGCTGAAGCTCATGATCAGCACCCGACTGCCAGGCACCAGGTCTTTCACTGCCGCATGCACCGGGTTGGAGTGTTCGCACTGCACCTCAGACGGCACATCAGGGGGGAAGATTTCATCGCGGCTGTCGATCCAGCGCACCGCAAAAGGCAGGGGCGCCAAACTGTTGACCAAGGCCTTGCCGACGTGACCGCCACCAAACAAGGCCAAGGGGGTGCGCGCCCCTGTCCATTGGGTTTGCAAGCGCGCAGCATCTTTTGCGTCGACCAGCTCAAAGCCCAGCTCCAGCGTGCCCCCGCAGCACTGACCCAAGCTGGGGCCCAGCACTTGGCGCAAAACAAGCTGCGCGGTTTGCCCCGCCATCAAGCGGCGGGCATGGTCCAGGGCCTGGAACTCCAAATGCCCCCCGCCAATCGTGCCCTCTTCGCCCTGCGCAAACACCAGCATCGAGGTGCCGGCCTCTCTGGGCACCGAGCCCTGACTGGCGCGCACGCTCAGCAGCACGGCCGGTTCGACCGCCAGTCGCAGCAAGGCTTTTTCAATCCAATTCACACGGGTCTTTCATTTCACGGTTTTCGTCGGGCTTGATGGCCCTAAAGACCAAGTTGGTGCCACAATCTTTCACATCTCAGCGTCTTTCAAGGAATGCACTGGCCTATGTTCACCCCATCCAAACGGCATTGGCATTGCCCCACCGCTTGGTGGATTCTGGGCATCGCGTTCTTGGGCGTTTTGAGCGGCTGCAGCGCACCCCCACGGCTCAGCCAACGGCCCCCCGCACCGCACCCTGCACCGCCCGCCGCCAAGCCCATGCCACCCCAAGCGCCTGCGGCCATCGCCAAGCCGCCAAGGCCTCCTATGGAGGAAAAAGCCTTCTCGCTGGCACGCAGCGGCAAAGAATACCGCAAAGATGCGGCGGTTCATTTGTACAAACTGCAATCCCAACGCATTTACAAAGGCCGATTGCCCCCCATGCTGGAAGCAGTCGGGGTGTTGGATGTGGAAATCGACCAAACCGGCTGGGTCAAAACCCTCAAGTGGCAGCGCGCACCGCATCATGTGCCCCGCGTCATGGCCGAGATCGAGCACATGGTGAAAACAGCAGCGCCCTACCCCATCCCCAAAAACATGCGCCAAGTCACCTATACCGATGTGTGGCTGTGGCACAAAAGCGGCCAATTCCAGCTCGACACCCTGACCGAGGGGCAAGACTGAGCGCTCTGCTTGACAGCGCCCAAGGCCAGGCAAACACAGCACAGCGGGGCGTCAGTGTGATGCCTGGCCTTCGCTGGGCAGCAAAGTCAAAATGAGCGTGGTGGCCACCGAAAACCCAGCCAACAGCAAGAGTGAACTGCCAAAACCCATGGCCTTGACCAGCGGCCCCAGGGCCCAGACCGACAAAGAGCTGACCGCCAACGAGACCCCCAAGCGCATGCCCGAGACGCGCGAGCGCAGGCGGTCGTCCACATAGCGGGCAATCATGAAATCGGTGAAGGGAATGGCCCCAAAGATGAACACCATGACCCCAATCAGGGCCGCAAACAACCACCAACCTTGCGCCTGCGATGCCAGCACCAACATGGGAATCTGCGCCATCACCATGAACATGAAAAAGCGCTTGAGCGCAAAACGGTTGATCAAATACCCCACCACCACCTGGGCCACCGAGGCCACGGCGTAGACCACCGCCAGCAACAGGCCCAAGGCGGCCGGATCTTCCATCACCCCCTGAAAACGCTCGGCCATCAAGGGGCCGTTGCCATTGGTCATGAAGTTGAACAAGACGCTGCTGGTGACGGCCGCGGCCGTCATCACCAACATGGCACGCGCCAGCATGGGCGCGCTCAAGTGGACCTGGGCGCCGCCCTTGCGCTTGGCCGGTGCCGAGGTTTCTTGCGGGCAAGCGCGTGCAAACACCCATCCGCAAACCCAAGCCGCCACACCGGGCAACACAAAGGCCACACGCCAGCCCTGCCACTGGATCAAAAAGCCCGTGAGCAAGGCCGCCACAGCCACGCCCAGGTTGCCCGCCAGGCCATTGAAGCCAATGGTCGCACCCGGCTTGGCCGAGCGCTCCAGCAGCATGGGAATGCCCACCGGGTGGTAGATGGCGGCGAACACGCCGATCAAAGTCAGGCAAGCGGCCATCTGCATGGGCGTTTGCGCGAACGCGGTGAGGATGGACGCCGAGCCAATGCCAAAAAAGAACACCAGCATCATGCTGCGACGGCCCCACAAATCACCCAACCGACCGGCAGGCAAAGCGCCCAAGCCAAACATGAAAAATGCCCCCACGCCATAAGGCATGAGGTCTTGCCATTTGGCCAGTCCCATGTCGGCAGCGATGGTGCTGACCGCCGCCGCAAAGATCAGCAAAAACAAATGGTCCAGCGCATGCGCGATGTTCAGCAAGGCCCGCACCACACGGGGGTGGTCGGCGACTTGATCGGGTGCAGTCGGCAAAGAAGGTGTCAATTGGGTCATGGTCGATTTCGGCTTTCAGGCCCCATTGGGGCGGATCAGATCAGCCTGCACACGCACTGTGCGCGCAAGCCGTTTGGGGCGCTGTCGCCTGGGTCACAGGGGCTGCGGCTCATCAAGGTCTCATCACAAAGGCGCGTTGGCAAGCGCTTTGGTGTGCCAGATGTGGGCACGCCAGTAAAACGCCATGGCCCCGATCAAGAGCAGGCCCAGTGCCGAATACATGACGGCTGTGCTGGCATAACCCCAGCGGTCAATCAAGGGCCCCGAGAGCAGCAAACCCAAAGGCAAACCCAAGACGGCGAGTATGCGCATGCCCATCACGCGGCCCCGGTAAGCGGGCTCTGTGGCGCGCAACATGACGGCGGCCAGCGTCGTCATGCACAGGCTTTGCCCCAGGCCTGCCAACCACAGCAAGGCCATGCCCAGACCCAAATGGGTGCTGAACGCGAGCAGCACATTTACCCCAAACCACAGCGCCGCGGCCAGCACCATGGTTTGCGCGGCGCGCAACGCAAAGCGGTTTGAACTCAGCACCACCGAACCCACCAAGGCCCCAAAGGCAAAGCTGGCGCCCAGCCAGCCCAAGCCCGTCTGGTCGGTCAGGTAAATGTTTTTGGCCACATAGGGCAGCAAGCCCAAAGAAAACGGAAAGGCCAGCAGGTTGACCAAGAACGCCAAGGCCATGGCCGCCAACAGCACCGGACGCGTCCACACATAGCCAAAGGCCAGCTGCAAGTCGCGCACCGGCGACATGCGCAGGATGGCAGGGTTTGCAGAGGTGATGTCGGAGACACCGCGCGACAGCAAAAAACTGAAGGTGTACAGCGCTGTGATCAGCGCGTAAGCCCAGGTCATGCCCAGCCAGGCCACCACAGCCGCACCGACCAAGGCCCCCGCGATGCGGGCCGAATCCGAGGTGATGCGAGAAACGCCCAGCGCGCCCAGCAAATGCCGGGGCGGCAAGGTCTGTGCGATCAAGGCGTTGCGCATCATCATGTCCGAGGGGCGCAACAGGCCGGCCAAAGCGGCCATCAGCAGCACCGTCATGGGTGTGAGGGCTTGCAGCCAGGCCAGCAACATGAAGCTCGCGGCCAGCGCGGCATACAGGGCACGCGACAGGTACAGCATGCGCCGGTAACCCAGGCGGTCGCCCACCACGCCAAGCATGGGCGAGACCAAAGCGCCCATGTACTGCAAGGCAGCAAAGACCACCAGCATCATGACCGAGCCCGACTCGACCAAGATGAACCAGCCCAATACGATGGTCTCCATCTCGAATGCCCAAGACGTGGCCAGATCGGCAGGCCACTGGAAACGAAAACTCCTGACCCGGAATGGGTCTCGCCAATGCATGGCGGGCGCTGATGGGGCAGGTGTTGTTGACAGACTCACCGCTGCGGTCCAGTGCCCAGTTTCAAGCCCGGCAAAACCTCAAACGGGGATGGGCACAGGGTCATGCCCAGGCGGCGCTCAGTTTTTCCCAGCGCCAGAGGGCTGAGTCAGGGGTTCGGAGTTTTGCCGCCCCGCAGGCGCTGCCGCAGGCGCGGGCATGAAGCACATTTTCTCGCCATCCCAACGCTGGCCGCACCAGCACTGGCCCTCGGCGTTGATGATGCAAGTGCCGGTGCCGCAGCACCGTGGATCGTCTGACATGGGCCTGCTCCTGAAACCGTATGGATGTGAATTGCAGAGTGCCTGAAAAACGCTTGCGCCATCCGGCGCAGGCCCTCACAGCCCCGCTGTGGCCTTGGCTTTTTCGCAAGCCATCAAAATGCGCTCGGGCGTGGCTGGCGCGTCCATGTGCACCACCGCTTGGTGATTGGCACTGGCCGCCACCGCATCGCGCAAGGCGAAGAAGGCAGACAAACCCAGCATCAAGGGCGGCTCGCCTGTGGCCTTGCTGTTGAAAGGCGTGGGTTTGAGGTTGGCGTTGTCGAACAACGTGACCTTGAAGTGCTCGGGCACATCGCCAGCCACCGGGATTTTGTAGGTGCTGGGGCCGTGCGTGAGCAGTTTGCCTTTTTTGTCCCAAATGCACTCTTCCATGGTCAGCCAACCCATGCCTTGCACAAACGCGCCTTCGATCTGGCCTTTGTCCAGGGCCGGGTTGATGCTTCGGCCCACGTCGTGCACGATGTCCACGGCTTTGAGCCACCACTCGCCCGTGCGCGTGTCGATTTCCACTTCACTCACGGCCGCGCCGTAGCAGAAGTAATAAAAGGCCCGGCCCGTCAAGGTGGCGAAGTCGTATTTGATTTCGGGCGTCATGTAAAAACCCGTGACCGACAAACCCACACGTTCCATGTACGCTTGCTTGGTCACGTCGGCCCACTTCACGGACTTGCCGCCACCGTGTACTTCGTTGTTGGAAAAACCCACGTCTTCGGCGGCGCAGCCCAGCATGCGGGCGGCCACCGGTTTGAGGCGCTCACGCATTTGTGCAGTGGCGTTCATGATGGCCGCGCCGTTGATGTCGGCCCCGCTTGAGGCCGAGGTGGCTGAGGCGTTGGGTACTTTCTGCGAGTCGGTGGCGGTGATGCGGACCTTGTCCACGCTGATGCCCAGACCATCGGCACACACCTGCGCCATCTTGGTGTTCAGGCCCTGGCCCATTTCGGTGCCGCCGTGGTTGCAACTGACCGAACCGTCCATGTAAATCACCAACAATGCGCCGCCCTGGTTCAGGTGCGTGGCGGTGAAGCTGATGCCGAACTTGAGGGGCACCAAGGCCAGGCCGCGCTTGCGGGTTTTGCTCTTGGCATTGAAGGCTTGCACCTCAGCGCGGCGCTCGGCGTAGTTGGATTCTTGCGCCACCTGGTCGATCACCTTGTCGCCCACCCAGTCTTCAATCAACTGCTGGTATTGGGTGGTCATGGTGTCGGGCGTGCCGCTGATGGCCGGGTCTTTGTACAGATTGAGCTTGCGCACTTCCAAAGGGTCTTTGCCCAAAGTCATGGCGATCTCGTCCATCACGGTTTCGATGCCGAACATGCCTTGCGGGCCGCCAAACCCACGGAACGCGGTGGCGCTTTGGGTGTTGGTTTTGCAGCGGTGGCTGACCAGCTTGAGCGCAGGCAGGTGGTAGGTGTTGTCGATGTGCAGACAAGCGCGGTCGTTCACCGGGCCCGAATAATCGGTGCTGTAGCCGCAGCGCGACATGAGGGTGATGTCGGCACCCAAGACGCGTCCGGTGTCGTCAAAACCCACTTCATAGTCGATGCGGAAATCGTGGCGCTTGCCGGTGATGGTCATGTCGTCGTCGCGGTTGACCCGCAGCTTGACCGGCTTTTGCAGCTTGAACGCGGCCAAGGCAGCGCTTTGGCTGAAGATGCTGGCGTTGCCTTCTTTGCCACCGAAGCCGCCCCCCATGCGGCGGCAAATCACCTCCACATCGTTGGTGTGCAGGTTCAAGGCGTGCGCGGCTTCGCGCTGGTTGCCGTCGGGGTGCTGGGTCGACACATACAGCGTCAGCTGGCCGTCTTCTTTGGGCACAGCGTAGGTGATCTGGCCTTCCAGATAAAACTGCTCTTGCTGGCCGGTGCGGGTCGTGCCCTTGATGGTGTGGGGCGCGCTGGCTATGGCGGCTGCCGCATCGCCCCGGGTGATGCCCTTGGGCGGCATGATGAAGCTGCCTGCAGCCATCGCCTCTTCCACCGTCAAAATGGGTGGGAGTTCTTTCACCAACACCTGGGCTATGTGCGCGGCTTCGCGGGCATAGAGCATGTCGCGCGCCACCACCACGGCCACCGCTTGGCCGATGAACTCGACCTTGCCTGCGGCCAAGAACGGGTCATCGTGCACGATGGGGCCGCAGTTGTTTTCGCCGGGAATGTCTTTGGCGGTATAGACCGCCACCACACCGTGCGCTTTCAAAATCGCTTCGCGGTCGATGCCGTCGCCGATCAACTCGCCATGCGCCACGGGCGACAAAATCAGCGCGGCATACAGGGTGCCTGCGTGTTCGGGAATGTCGTCAATATAGGTGGCAGAGCCCGTCACATGCAGGTGGGCAGACTCGTGCACTTGCTCTTTGCCCTGTTGGACGCCCGAGTCAGGCAACAGGTTTTTGAGTGCGGTAGGAGCGTTCATTCAGGCCACCTCTTTCGTTTCGTCTTCGATGAATTCCAAGGCCAAGTTGCGGGCCACCAAGGCCCGATAGGCCCATGTAGCGCGCAAACCATCGCGCGCGGTGAAGCTGGCGGCAATGGCCGCGTCCAAGTCGGCCGCTTTCACATCTGCAGGCACTTGGCCTTCCAGCACCGCTTCAAGTTGGGGCGCGCGCGCAGGCGATGGCGACAGGCCGTTGAAGGCCAGCTTCACGCCACTGAGCTTGCCGCCTTTGAGGGTGTAGCTGATGGCCGCGCAGGTGGCCGAAATGTCTTGCTCAAAGCGCTTGCTTACTTTGTGGGCGCGGAACACTTGGCCCGCCACCGGCTTGGGCAGTTCCACGGCTTCGATGAACTCACCGGCTTGGAGCACGTTTTTCTTCATGCCGGTGTAGAAGTTTTCCAACAGGACCTGGCGCGTCTTCTCGCCCTTGCGCAAAACCAGTATGCCCCCCAGCGCCAGCAGGCAAGGCATGGTGTCACCAATCGGAGAGCCGTTGGCAATATTGCCCGCCAGCGTGGCGGTGGAGCGGATCGGGGGCGAACCAAAACGGCGCAGCACTTCGGCAAAGTCGGGGTAAGCCTGGGCCACCAAAGTCTCGACTTGGGTCAGGGACACGGCCGCGCCAATGCGCCATGCGCTGGGCGTGTCGCGCACCTGGCGCAACTCGGCCACATTGCCCAGATACAAGATGTGGGAGGGGCGTGAGAACTGCTTGTTCACCTGCAAGCCAATTTCGGTGCTGCCAGCCAACAAGGTGGTGTCGGGGTTTTTCACCAAATAGTCGGCCACTTCGGTCAGCGTGGCGGGCGAGACGAATTCATTGCCCTTTTTGGTGCGCACCACCGGCTGCACGATGATCTCACCGTCCAGGCTGAGGGTGGGCACGCTGGCACGTTTGATTTGTTGCAGCAGCGGCACATCGGCGCTGTCTTCGAGTTTGAGGCCTTGGGGCTGAGCGCAGGCCTTGGTTGCCGCTTCAATGATGGGCTTGTAGCCGGTGCATCGGCACAGGTTGCCGCTGAGTGAATCGGTGATCTGCTGGCGATTGGGCATGGGCAACACCTGCACCAGGTTGACCAAGCTCATCACAATGCCGGGGGTGCAAAAGCCGCATTGCGAGCCGTGGCACTTGACCATCTCTTCTTGCACGGGGTGCATGCTGCCATCGGCTTTTTTCAGGCTCTCGACGGTTTTGACCGACTTGCCGTCCAAAGAGGGGAGCAACTGGATGCAGGCGTTGGTGGCCACATAGTCCACCCCGGTGCCGGCGGCATTGAGCTCACCGACCATGACCACGCAAGCGCCGCAATCGCCCTCGGCGCAGCCTTCCTTGGTGCCGGTGCGGTGCAATTGCTCGCGCAGGTAGTCCAAAACAGTGGTGGTGCGGCGCTCGCCCTGGGCTTCGACAATTTGGCCGTCGAGCACAAAGCGCACGGTGTTGGTGACTTGGGTCATGGTGGAAATGGGGTATTCTGGGAAGTGAGCCCTGATTTTAGTGATATGCCCCCACCATGCCCAGCAAACGGGTCCATGGGGTCAAAAAAATAGACGGGGATGGCGCCGCTTGGCAGCGGCCCAGCAAAGTGCCTACACTGTGGCCATGGCCAAAAAAGACTTCTCACCGAGCTGCGTCACCCCCCAGCAAGTGCTGAGGCTCGACGACATGGACACCCTGCCCAAACCCAAAGAAATGCCCTCGGGCAGCGAGCTGGACAGCCAATTGCTGGAGATGGGCGAAAAGCTCCACAAGCTGCAAAGCAGCCTGCACGCGGCCAAAACCAAGGGCTTGCTGCTCGTGTTTCAGGGCATGGACACATCGGGCAAGGACGGCGTGATCCGCAGCGTATTTACCCACGTCAGCCCCTTGGGTGTGCGTGCGGAAGCCTTTGGGGTACCCACCGAGTTGGAAAGCCGGCATGACTTTTTGTGGCGCATCCACGCCAAAGCGCCCGCCAAGGGAGAAATGGTGATTTTCAACCGCAGCCATTACGAAGACGTGCTGGTCACTCGGGTGCGCGGCTGGATCGATGAAAAAATCTGCGCAAAAAGGTATGCCAACATCTTGCACTTCGAATCTTTGCTGCAAGACGCAGGCATCACCGTGTTGAAGTGTTTTTTGCACATTTCCAAGGACGAGCAGAAAAAACGCCTGCAAGCCCGGCTGGACGACCCGCGCAAACATTGGAAACTGCAGCCATCGGATTTTGGAGACCGCGCCCTGTGGCCGCAATTCACCTATGCCTACGAAGCAGCCCTCAGCGCCACCAGCACCACCGAATCGCCTTGGTACGTGGTGCCCGCCGACAGCAAGCCTTACCGAGACTGGTTTGTGGCCGGCTTGCTGGTGCAAACCCTGGAAAACATGAAACTCGAACCTCCCAAGCCCAGCTTCGACCTGTCCAGCATCAAACTGGTTTGAACCTAAACCCGGCTTTGGCCGATTGCTTGCGCTTTGAACACTTGATGAATCAAACACTTGCGCCCACGACGGTCTTCACCTCATGGGGCAAGCGCTGCACGGCCGCAGGTCTGCCGCTTCAGGCCTCTGGCATTGTTGCTCGCACCCCCCGGACAGGCAGTCCGGGGGCACTCGCGCCTGGCCAGAGACCTGCTTCGTCAGCCCCTCGGCCGTGCCCAACTGCCAGATTTAGGCCTGAACAATGAATATCAAAGAACTCAAAATGGCATCAACTTAGCCAAGCGAGCCCTTTGTCCAAGGTCAAACGGACTTGAATCCCGGTCGGGGTCAACACATCCGTTCTGGGTCTTTCACCGGGGTCAGGCCATGATGACTTTCATGACCCGCGATACGTTGAATAGCTCCACGGGCTGACCAGCAGGGGCACATGGTAGTGCTGGTCTTCGTGGGCCACGCCGAAATCCAGACTCACTTGGTTCAAAAAGTTGGGCTCGGGCAGTTCCACGCCTTTGGCCTTGAAATACTCGTTCACATTGAACACCAGCCGGTAGGTGCCTTGGCGCAGGCTGGCGTGGTCGTACAGCAAGCCGTTGGGGTTGCGGCCGTCGCTGTTGAGCGTGAAGCTTTTGACCAGGGTGGCCCGATCGCCCTGCGTGGTGTACAGGGCCACCTGCATGCCCGCTGCGGGGCAGCCGTGCATGGTGTCCAGAACGTGTGTGCTCAATCCCATGGTCTTGCTCGCTTGTCTTGAATGGGTGTCAAAAAGGAGGTTTTTCCCAGGCTTTGCAAAGCCCTTTAAACCGGTCGACCGAAGTGTATACAATTTTGCTTTTTGTGGCTATGATTTCTGCCACAAACACCCCATCAAACGGGTGATCGCTTGACAACAAGCCAACAAAAGGGACTGCGCGACATGGAAACCTCCACCACGCACCACATCGTCGAGTCGCTGACCCGCGCCATTGTGGAGCACCGGCTTTTGCCTGGGTCCAAACTGGCCGAGCAAAAACTGGCCGATCATTTCGGCGTGTCCCGCACTTTGGTCAGGCAGGCGCTGTTTCAGTTGTCACAAAACAGGTTGATCAAACTCGAACCCGCACGCGGCGCTTTTGTAGCGGCTCCCTCGGTGCAGGAAGCCCAGCAGGTGTTTGCCGTGCGCCGCATGCTGGAAGCCGAAATGACCCGTGCCTTTGTCGCCCAAGTCACCCCTGAACAAATCACGGTTTTGAAGGAGCACATCCAACAAGAACGCGCCGCCGTGACCCAAGGCGACATCACAGGACGCACCGAGTTGCTGGGGGACTTTCATGTGCGCATGGCCGAACTGATGCACAACGATGTGCTGGCCCAGGTGCTGGGCGAGTTGATCTCACGCTGCGCCCTGATCACGCTGATGTACCAGTCGCGCAACGAAGCCGAGCATTCGACCGATGAACACGTGGCCATCGTGGCGGCCATGGAAGTCAAAAACAGCGACAAAGCCGTGCAACTGATGCACGAACACCTGCTGCACGTGGAGGCCAGCCTGACCTTCGACCGCAAAGTAC
>CAMCNQ010000061.1 GCA_945875955.1 Limnohabitans sp. Rim8
CAACGGCAGGGGCGACAGCCCGCCCAAAGAGCCCCGTTTTTGCCCGGCTTGCCGAGCCGCCCGCATGGACCACCAAGCCCAGGGCAACAAGACGGCACTGGCCCCCATGATGCGCGCCAGCGCGATGTCCATCGGCAGCAAGCCCCGCGAAATCGAGGCCCGTGAAACGACGATGAAGCCCGTCCAAATGCACACCGTGATGATTGCCGAGGCCAGACCCACGGTTTTTGAAGAAAATCGCATGGCCCGAATCATACGGCCCCGCCAAAGACAGGGGCCGCCGTTAGACTCTGAAGATGCTGTTCACCCGCTCCCCGCTGTGCCAAACCCTGAGCGATTTGACGCGCCATTGGGCTGTGCGCATCCTGGTTGCGGCCATGGTTTGGCAAGCGCCTGCGCATGCGGCACAAAAGTCGCCCCGCAGCGCCTCGGACCTTCCCCCCGCTGTGCTCAAGGCCTTGCAGCAGGCCCAGGTGCCGCCATCGGCTTTGAGCGCCTTGATCGTCCCCCTGCAAAGCGACAAAGCCAACCCAGTGGGCGCTGCAGCGCCTGCGCGCTTGTCCCACCGCGCGCAAGAGCCAGTCAACCCGGCTTCGGTCATGAAGCTGTTCACCACCTATGCCGGGCTCGGCCTGTTGGGGCCTGAACATGTCTGGCGCAACCGCATCTACACCGAGGGCACGCTGCGCGACGGTGTGCTGCAAGGCAACTTGGTGGTGCGCGGCAGCGGCGACCCCAAATTGGTGCTCGAACGCCTGCAAGACCTGCTGGCCCAAGTCATGGCCCAAGGCGTGCGCGAGGTGCGCGGTGACATCGTGCTCGACCGCAGTGTGTTTGAGGTGAGCGCCCCGCGCGAAGCCTTTGACGACGAACCCCTGCGCCCTTACAACGTGACGCCCGATGGCCTGCTGCTGAACTTCAAAGCCGTGATTTACAAATTCACACCCGACGCCGCCAGCGGCCAGGCGCAGCTGCGTTTTGAGCCGCCGCTGGCTGGCCTGTCGGTGCCCCGCCAACTGCCGCTGAGCAATGCCCCTTGCAGCGATTGGCGCAGCCAACTCAAGGCCGATTTCAGCCAGCCCTTGCAGGTGCAGTTTGCAGGCAGCTACCCGGCGCGCTGCGGCGAACTCGAGTGGCCCGTGGCTTACCCCGAGCCCGAGCAATACGCCCCCCGTGTGCTTCACGCCATGTGGCTGGCTGCGGGCGGGCGCCTCGCGGGCAAGGTGCGCTATGGCGTCAAGCCCGCCGCAGCCGTGTTGCTGGTGGACGCCCCCTCGTTGCCGCTGGCCCAAGTCATCCAGGACATCAACAAGTTTTCCAACAACGTGATGGCACAGCAACTGTTTTTGACGCTGTCCAGCGAACTGGGCGCACCCGGACGTTTCGAGGCCTCTCGATTGCGTCTGTCGCAGTGGTGGCGCAACGCCTTTCCAGGACTCGACGAGCCGGTGCTGGACAACGGCTCGGGCTTGTCACGCACGGAGCGCAGCACTGCACGGGCACTGACGGCTCTGCTGCAAGCCGCCCACACCAGCCCGCATGCCCAAGCCTTTGTGAACTCGCTGTCTGTGGCCGGGGTGGACGGCACCGCCGCACGCCTGAAAGAGCGCAACCCCCAGTCACCCGTGATCGGCAATGCCTGGCTCAAAACCGGTTCGCTGCGCGATGTGGCCTCGGTGGCCGGCTATGTGCGGGGCCAAAGCGGCCAACGCTACAGCGTGGTCGCCATCCTCAACCACCCGAATGCCAACCAGGCGCGGCCCGCGCTCGATGCTTTGCTGGAATGGACGGCACGCGACACCCACAACAGCGACAGCGCGCGCCCCACTGCCAAAACCCGGCCACCCTAAACCATGAACCTGATTGACTGGGTCGGCACTTTGGCCGCCATCCTCACCACCACCAGCTTCATCCCGCAAGCCTGGCAAACTTTTCGCACCCGCGATGTGAGCGGCATCTCGCTGGGCATGTACAGCCTGTTCACCGTGGGCGTGGCCCTGTGGCTGGTGTATGGCCTTTTGGTTCAATCTTGGCCCATCATCATCGCCAACGCCATCACCACCAGCTTGGCCATGGTTATTTTGTACATGAAGTTTCGCTACCGCTGACTGAGCCTAAACCCGGCAGTTGGCCGCTTGCTTGCGCTTTAAACACTTGATGAATCAAACACTTGCGCCCACGACGGTCCTCACCTCATAGGTGAAACGCTGCACGGCCGCTGGTCTGCCGCTTCAGGCCTCTGGCGTTGTTGCTCGCACCCCCCGGACAGGCAGTCCGGGGGATACTCGCGCCTAGCCAGAGACCTGCTTCGTCAGCCCCTCGGCCGTGCCCAACTGCCGGGTTTAGGCTGAGTTGTGCCGCAAAACGACAAAATTGGTAAATACACCTATGGTGACTGCAAGCCATTCCCTTTTACGATGACAAAAAAGAACAGCCGTTCTTTTTTGGAACCAAAGGAGACACACCGTGCAAAAATTTCAAAAATACGGGCTGGCTGCTGCCTTGGCCACCCTGCTGGCCTGGGGCTTGGCCGGGTGCGGGGGCAATGACAGCCTGCCCCCCAAAACCAGCATCAGCAAGGTTTATGTGATGGGCGACAGCTTGGCCGATGTGGGGACCTTTGGCGGCGTCAAGTTCACTGTGCAAGACAACTTGACGACTGGCAATTCGCTCATTTGGCCCCAACTCATCGCCAACTATTTTGGTTTGGACGGTGGCGCTCAATGTAATTTTTATACGTTCACAACCGCCTTCGCACCCAATCCAACTGCGGGTTGCACCAACTACGCCATTGGTGGTGGTCGGGTGAGGGTCAAAGACGCAGACGGGGGGGCACTGAACCCCTTGACCGTTGGCACCCAAATGGCCACACGCGCGCTTGCCGGCGATTACAACGCGAATGATCTGGTGCTCATCGTGGCCGGTGGCAACGACGCAGCCGATTTGACAACGGCCGTACTGCAAGCGGGCACAGCCCCAGCGGCGCTTCAAACTTTACTGACGCAGCAGTTGACACCATCACTGACAGGGCAACTTTTAGGTGCAGACCCATCCGGTGCGGCAGCAGGCAACGCCTACATGACGGCATTGGCGAACACATTGTTCAACGATGTCAAAACCAAAGTTCTGGATAAAAAAGCCACCCATGTTGCGATCTTGAACATGCCGGACATCACCATCACCCCGCTGTTGCAAGCCACGCTGGGTACCTTGCCCCCGGCCACGGCCAGTGGCGTGCAGGCCTTGGTGCGCACTTGGATTACCACCTTCAACACGCAACTCAAAACCAATATTGCCAATGATTCACGAATCGCCCTGGTTGATTTTTACACCGACTTCCAAGACGAGGTGAGCAAACCCGCTGATTACGGCCTGGCCAATGCCACCACACCCGTTTGCACAGCCGCCAAGGCTCTCGGCAACTTCCCTTGTTTCAGCGCCGAGTTGGATGCCATCCCTGGCAAAACCCCTGGTTGGTGGAAAACCCATGCCTTCTCTGACGGCTTCCACCCCACCCCTTTTGGCCACAGCCTTTTGGCCGCCTCTGTCACACGTGCTTTGGCACGCGCTGGCTGGCTCTGACATTTGCACCTAGGAGATACACATGAAAAAACACCTTCTGGCCCTTGGACTGATGGGCAGCGTCTCTTGTGCAATGGCGCAAACACCGGGGTCTTGGCTGTTTCAAGGCGGTTTCACCCAACTGGCGCCCAGCGTCACCAGCGGCACCTTGAGCGCGCCCTCGCCCTCGGGCACCACGGTGGGCGTTGGCTCCAACACCCAAGCCACGGCGCAACTGTCCTACATCTACAACCAGCATTGGTCTGTCGCCGTGCCCTTGGGCCTGGGCTTCAAGCACAAGCTGTACGGCACTGGTGCCATCGCTGGCACGGGTCAGATCGGCACCGTCACGGCTTTGCCCATCTCGGTGTTTGGGCAGTACCGCTTTGGCGAATCGAACGCCCAATTCAGGCCTTACGGCATGCTGGGCCTGAGCTATGCCTACTTCCATGACGCCCAAGGCAGTGCGGCGCTCAATGGTCTGAACCCCAGCAACCCGGTTGGCGGCAGCACGGGCCTGAAGGTGGACTCCAAGTTCGCCCTGAGCGGCGGCGTGGGCATGTACATCCGCATCGATGACCGCTGGTTTGTGGACCTGTCTTATGCCCAAACTTTATTGAAAACCACGACCACCTTGTCCACTGGCCAAACCATCAACACCACACTGAACCCCGGCATCACCACCTTGGGTGTGGGCATGCGGTTCTGACCCAAAGATTGAAAAACCACGCCCGCCTTGAGCGGGCGTTTTTCATTGGGTGCGCGCCAATACGGGCCTCAGGCCGCCGCCCTTTGCAAGCGGTCGCGCACGCCCTCCCAATCGGGCGTGTCGGGTGGGCACTGCACCCAAATTTGTTGCACCCCCAGGGCATCGAGTTCGCGCAGCACGCTGAACAGCATGTGCGCGGCGGGTTTGGCGGTTTCGGGCTGCTGTCGCCACAGCACACCGGCACCCGCATCTGGCTTTTGCGCTGACCACAGGCCCAGGTTGTTGGCGTGCGGCCCCAAGGCCTGCAGTTTGGCAGCGATGTCTGTTGCCGACATCAGGCGAACTTTGGCGCGTGGCGCGTAATGCGAGGCGAGTGTGCCCGAGGCCCTTGGGGCGGCTTGGGCCAGGCTGTCTGGGTCCAGCAGGGCAAGGCCACAAGCGGCTTGGATCTGTGCGCGGGTGATTTGGCCCGGGCGCAACAAAACCGGCTGGCCACGGCTGCAGTCAATGATGCTGGACTCGATGCCCACTTCGCATTCGCCGCCGTCCAAAACCAACAAGGCCGGGCCCAGTTCGGCCTGAACATGCGCGGCCGTGGTGGGGCTGACGCGGCCAAAACGGTTGGCACTGGGGGCCGACAGGCCCAGCACGCCCCGACGCAGGCACGCCTGCAGCAGGGCCTGTGCCACCGGGTGCACCGGGCAGCGCAAGCCCACCGAGTCTTGGCCCCCGGCCGAGGCCGTGGCCACTCCAGCTTGGCGCGGCAAGATCAAGGTCAATGGCCCGGGCCAGAATGCGGCCATCAGGCTGTGTGCAAAGGCGGGCACTTGGGCGGCAAACAGCGGCACTTGCGCCACACCGGCCACGTGCACGATGAGCGGGTGATTGGCCGGTCGGCCTTTGGCCAGAAAAATCTGGGCCACAGCGGCGTCGCTGCTGGCATCGGCCGCCAGGCCATACACGGTCTCGGTGGGCATGCCCACCAAGTGTCCGTCGCGCAAGGCCTGCGCGGCTTGTTCGACGGCCTGTGGGTCTGCAGCAAGGATCATGTGCGCTTCAAAATGCCGCGATGCCGAGCAAGGCCGCCGCTTGCAAGGCCGTGCTGCGCACCGACTCGGGAGAGGGCCCAGTGATGTTCAGGTGACCCATTTTGCGGCCCGCGCGCGCCGCCAACTTGCCATACAGGTGCAAATGCGTGCCGGGCAAGGCCAGCACTTGGTCCCAGGGCGGTGCGCCGTTTTCTGGCCACAACTCGCCCAGCAGGTTGAGCATGATGGCGCTCGAATGCTGGCGTGGCGGCGTCAACGGCAGGCCGGCCAAGGTGCGCACCTGGCACTCAAACTGCGACTGGTCGCAGGCATCTTGGGTGTAGTGCCCGCTGTTGTGCGGGCGTGGGGCCATTTCGTTGACAACCCATTGGCCGCCGTCGAGGATGAAAAACTCCACGCACAGCACGCCCACGTAATTCAAACCCTCGGCAATGGCGCGGGTGGCCGCTGTGACTTGCGCGGCCAGCGCGGGCTCAACAGCCCCCTCGTAGACACTGGTCACGGCCAAAATGCCTTCGCGGTGCAGGTTCAGTTGCACCGGAAAATTCACCATCTGTCCGTCGGCCCCGCGCGCCACGATGACCGAACACTCGGCCTGCAGGGGCAGCATTTTTTCCAGCACACAGGGCACTTGTTGGAGCTGCGCCCATGCCGCGTGCAAATCGGCCAGGGTCTTGACGCGGATTTGACCTTTGCCGTCGTAGCCCATGCGCGCGGTTTTTAAAATGCCTGGCAACAAATCCGCGCCAACCGCCTGCAGCTGGGCTGGCGTTTGGATCACCGCGTGCGCAGCCACAGGCACACCGCAGCGCACAAAATGGGCCTTTTCAGCCGCGCGGTCTTGCGCAATCGCCACGGCGTGGGCGTCGGGTGCCACGGGGACATGCGCCGCCAAGGTGCTGAGCGCCGGGGCGGGCACGTTTTCAAACTCGGTGGTGACCGCAGCGCAGCACTGGGCCAGCTGCGCCAAGCCCTGGGCATCCAGGTAATCGGTCTGAACATGGTGGTGGCTGACCCCGCCTGCGGGACTGGCGAGGTCAGGGTCGAGCACGGCGGTGTTGAAGCCCATGGCCTGGGCGGCATGCACAAACATGCGGCCCAACTGGCCGCCCCCCATCACGCCCAAGGTGGCCATTTGGCCATCGCGCACCTGGCCCGGCAAGACGCTGCGCTTCATGCCGGGTCCACAGGTGGCAGACGCATGGCGCGGGCCGCTTCGGTTTGTGCAGCGCGAAAGGCGTTGAGCTTTTGGCGCAAGGCGGGGTCGTGGTTGGCCAGCATGGCCACGGCAAACAAGGCCGCATTGGCCGCGCCTGCGGCGCCGATGGCAAAAGTGGCCACGGGGACGCCCTTGGGCATTTGCACAATGCTGTGCAAGGAGTCCACGCCATTCAAGGCCTGGGTTTGCACCGGCACGCCCAGCACCGGCACAATGGTCTTGGCTGCGATCATGCCGGGCAGGTGCGCGGCACCGCCAGCGCCCGCGATGATGGCCTGCAGGCCTTTTTCGGCGGCACTTTGTGCATACTCGAACATGTCGTCTGGCATTCTGTGGGCTGAAACCACGCGCGCCTCGTGTGGAATGCCAAACTGTTGGAGAATCAGGACTGCGTGCTGCATGGTGTCCCAGTCGGAGCTGGAACCCATGACGACGCCGATGAGCGCTTGGGTCATTGGGTGCTTTTCGTGATCAATATTGAATTTTAAGGTTTCCCTTCCCTCGGATCTGAAACACAACCCGGAACACTGCCTGCCATGATGGATGTCACGATAGAAAATTTCGAAGCCGAGGTGATTGCCGCCTCCAAGACCACCCCTGTGCTGGTGGACTTTTGGGCCTCATGGTGCGGCCCTTGCAAATCGCTCGGCCCGGTGCTGGAAAAGGTCGAGCTGGCCTACGAAGGCCGCTTCAAATTGGTCAAGATCAACTCGGATGACCAACAGCAGTTGGCCCAGGCTTTTGGCATCAAAAGCCTCCCCACCTGTGTCTTGCTGATGAACGGCCAGCCGGTCGACGGCTTCATGGGTGCGCTGCCCGAGGGCCAGGTCAAACAGTTCCTGGACAAAAACCTGCCTGCCCCAGGCGAGCTGCAAGCCATGGCCGCGACACAAGAAGCCCAGCAACTGCTGCAAGCGGGCGACGAGGAAAGCGCCCGCGCCGCCTTGGAACAAGCCCTGGCCAGCGACCCCGGCAACGACGACGCCCGTTTTGACTTGGTCAAATTGCTGATTGGCCAAGGCGAGTTGGCCGCCGCGGCCGACCTGTTGGCCCCGACTTTGCAGCGCTTTCCCGTGCCCCTGCGTTTTGAGGCCCAAAGCCAATGGCTCAAAGCCCTTGAATTCGTCACCACCGACCCGCGTGGCCAATGGGAATTGGGCCAATTTGAGGCGCTGATTGCACAAAACAAACGCGACTTTGACGCCCGTTTTGACAAAAGCCGCTTGTTGATCGCCGTGGGCGAATGGGAAGCGGCCATGGACGAGTTGCTGGAAATCATCATGCGCGACAAAAAATGGGGCGACGAAGCCCCCCGCAAAACCTTTGTCGCCCTGCTTGAGTTGATGACGCCGCCCAAAACCCAGGCGCAAGACAACACCGGCAAATCCGCGGGTGGGATCGAGTTGATGGGCAAAGCCGCCATGCAAGAAGACCCGCACATGGCCATGATCTCCAGCTACCGGCGCAAGCTGAGCATGATGTTGAATTAATACTAAAGGTATGTAAAATAAATACTTCTTTAACGGAGGTATTTATGAAATTGAAATTCGCGATCACGGTTATAGCCACCTCATTGCTCAGTGCTTGCGGTGGGGGGGGTGGAGATGCAGGCCCCAGCGCAGCAGATGCCGCTGACAAATATATAGGCACCTGGAAAGGGGCTTGTCTTCCCGACGGGGATGTTTTGCAATCGTCGGATAACAAAACAACCCACACGATCTACAGCGTCAACATCAGCAAATTGACCGCCAATACGGCCAACGCTGCGCTAACCACCACGGTCTACGGCAACAGCGACACGACCTGCAGTGGCACGCCTCTTGGCAGCATCGTGAAGACCGGCCTGAGCACGAACGCTGAATCCTCTGGTGCATCGGGCATCACCAGCAGCTATGGGCAAAACCTCTGGACTCTCGACGCCAATGTCACTTTGGCTGGTGGTCAAAAGGTGGATCAAATTACTTATTCGCAAAGCAAGCTCAGCACGCTGGCGAATGGCACCTTAACGGCCGGTCAAATTAAATTAAATACCGCTGTTTTCGCAGCAGTAACAGGCAAGTCAATTGCTTATTTTGTAGACGCAAAAACCGTTGTCTTAAACTTCAACAACATTGCTGCAGGTTACCCCACAGTATTGACTCAGGACAAATCCAACACTTACACCAAACAATAAATCCAGTGCGAACCGCTGCTTTACACCCAACCCGCCTCTGGCGGGTTTTTTCTTGCCCGGCTTTTTGTTCGATGCATGCTTGGCCAGTTCAAACGCCTCCTTGCGCGCAGCGCGCTCGGCGTTGGCTTTCTCGCCCAAGGCAAGCCAGGCGGCGAATTCGGTGGGGTTTACAGCTTCTTTTCGTCGGTACATCCCAACACATGTTGGAACATGGCCGCAGTAAGGGTTCAGCAATTGGTCGGTTAAGTGAGACGGCTCAGTGGGTCGGCCCCGCTTGGCGCTCAATGTCTCTGCGCATTTTTTGCAACAGGCCCAGGCCCATCAAGACCTCGCCCACCACAAACATGGGCCCCACCAGCAGGCCCACCGCATCGTCCACAAAGGCCGGTTTGCGGCCTTCAAAAAAGTGGCCAATGAACTGGAGCACCCAGCCAACCACAAACAAGGCCAGGCCGACTTGCCAAACCGGCACTTCCCAAGTGGCGGCCCATGGCGGCACTTGGTGGGCCAAGGCGATCAGGCCTGCGTTGACCGCTGTTGTGGCCAAGCCCAGAAACAACGCGCCTCGGCTGAGGTACCACAGGCTGCTCAAGCCCCACAGGGCCCAGGCCAAGGTGATTTCATGGCCATCAAGGCGCCCAACCGGATCCAGCAGAAACACCCCAATCGCCAAAAAAATCAAAGGTATGCCCACCAAATGGGTGGCGATGTTGCGGCGGTCGCGGTGGTAATGCGCGTATTGGACCATCAAGATGGCGGCGGATCGAAACAGATTCATGCAAGCCTCTTTGGGGGTGAAGTGTGAACTTGTCACACCCTGAGTTACAGACATTTACCTTTTTAAACCATTTAAATGGGCAAAAAAGGCAATTTCAAAGGTTTAGATCAATAAAATAATTTCATCACTTTTTTATTCATTTTCGCATGTCACGCCACCCCGCTTTGGTCACACCCGAAGAGCTTCAATGCCTGCTCGGCACCGCGCCTGAGCGGTCCAGCGCGCCAGGCACCGCATTGGTGCACCATCTGCAAACGGTCCATTTTGGCGCAGTGCTGTGGCTGGTCAAGGGTGTTTTCCTGTATGCCCTGTTGACCAGCCCTGCCGCCGCGATTTGGATGGACGGCAGCCGCTACCTGTGGGTACGTGGCATTTTTGAGCTTGTGTGCCTGTTGGTTTTTTGGGGCGCTGCCGTTCACCCCCGGGGCCGCACGGTGGCACTGGCCAGCATGCTGGTGGCCAGCACGGCCTTGCTGACGGATGCCATGATCTGGCTGGCATTCACTCCCTGAAGCCCCTCTTACACCCCCGAAAAAAAGCGCTGCTGGACAGCGCTTTTTTTGTGGCCGATCAGGCCATCAAGCGGCTCATGGCTTCTTGGTATTTGGCGGCGGTTTTCTCAATCACCTCGCGCGGCAATCGGGGCGCTGGCGGGGTCTTGTCCCAGAGTTGGCCATGGGCCAGGTCGGTTTCCAGCCAGTCGCGCAAAAACTGTTTGTCGTAACTGGGCGGGTTGATGCCTTCTTGGTGGCTTTCGGCCGGCCAGTAGCGCGACGAATCGGGGGTGAGCACCTCGTCCATCAGCACCAGGGTGCCATCGGTGTCCAGGCCAAACTCGAACTTGGTGTCGGCAATGATGATGCCCTTGGCGGCCGCGATGTCGCGGGCGGCTGTGTACAACTGGATGCTGATGTCGCGGATTCGGCCTGCCAAATCGGCACCGATCATGGCCACGGTTTGCTCGAAGGTGATGTTTTCGTCGTGCTCGCCCATTGCCGCTTTGGCCGCCGGGGTGTAAATCGGCTCGGGCAAGGGGCTGGCGTTTTTCAGGCCGGCGGGCAGGGGCACGCCGCACACGGCCTGGTGGTCTTGGTATTCTTTCCAGCCGCTGCCGGCCAGGTAACCGCGCACCACGGCCTCGACCGGAATGGGTCGCAGGCGCTTGACCAGCATGGCGCGGCCGGTGATCTGCGCGGCTTCATCGGCCGAGACCACGCTCTCAGGGGCCTCGCCGGTGAGGTGGATGGGGCAAATGTTCAGGCCTTGAGGGCCCAGTTTGTCAAACCAGTACAAGGCCATTTGCGTGAGCAACACGCCCTTGCCGGGTATGGGCTCGCCCATGATCACGTCAAACGCGCTGATGCGGTCCGAGGCCACCATCAAGATGCGGTCATCGCCCACGGCATAGTTGTCCCGCACCTTGCCGCGGGCCAGCAGGGGCAAAGAAGTCAGGGCCGAGGTGTGGAGCGCAGTGGTCATGGCAATGGGGTCAAGCAGCAAAAAAGAAAATGGCCCGTTGAACAGTCAACGGGCCATTCGGCGTGATTATCGCAGCACCCGTTTCGCAGTGCATCCCGACCTTGGCTTCAGCGCACAAGCTGGGCCAACTCGCCCTTGGCGTAGCGCGCAGCCACCACCTGCAGTGAGTCGCCCTTGATCTTGGCCGCCTGGCCTTCGCAGCCAAACTCCAGATAGCGTTGTTTGCACAGCTGTTTGGCCGCTTCGCGGGCGGGCTTGAGCCACTCGCGGGCGTCAAATTTGTCGGGGTTTTCAAACAGGAATTTGCGCACCGCCCCCGTCATGGCCAAGCGGATGTCGGTGTCGATGTTGATCTTGCGCACACCGAACTTGATGGCTTCTTGGATTTCTTCCACAGGCACGCCGAAGGTCTGCTTCATTTGACCGCCGTACTGGTTGATCATGGCCAACATCTCTTGCGGCACGCTCGATGACCCGTGCATCACCAAGTGGGTGTTGGGAATGCGGGCATGGATGTCTTTGACCCGCGAGATGGCCAAGATGTCACCCGTGGGTTTGCGGCTGAATTTGTAGGCCCCGTGGCTGGTGCCAATGGCAATGGCCAAAGCGTCCAGGCCCGTGGCTTTGACGAACTGGGCAGCCTCCTCAGGGTCGGTCAGCATTTGGCTGTGGTCCAGCTTGCCGACCGCGCCAATGCCGTCTTCTTCACCGGCTTCGCCCGTCTCCAAATTGCCCAGACACCCCAGCTCGCCTTCTACCGATACGCCCTGCAGGTGGGCCATCTCGACCACGCGGCGGGTCACTTCCACGTTGTAGTCAAAATCGGCCGGGGTTTTGCCGTCTTCGCGCAAAGAGCCGTCCATCATCACCGAAGAAAACCCCAGTTGGATGGCCCCTTGACAAACCGCCGGGCTTTGGCCGTGGTCTTGGTGCATGACCAGCGGAATATGCGGCCACTGCTCGGTGGCCGCCTGAATCAGGTGCTTGATGAAAGCCTCGCCCGCGTATTTGCGTGCCCCGGCGCTGGCTTGCAAGATGACGGGCGCGCCAACTTCGTCGGCCGCGGTCATGACGGCCTGAACCTGCTCAAGGTTGTTGACGTTGAAAGCTGGAATGCCGTAGCCGCAGGCCGCCGCATGGTCCAGCAGCTCGCGCATAGAAACGAGTGCCATGGTGGTGATTTCCCGGAAAGTTAAAAAGACAGTCGCACCAGCATGTAACCGGCTGGTAACCGGTCTGGATTTTACAGTTGGCGCGGGCCAGTCCTTGTCAATCCAACTCAATTCAGATGGTCTGCCGTATGGCGTCTGCATGGCCCTCCAGCATTTGGCCTTGGCGTGTGTTTCATTACAGCAGGCGCAAAAGCCCCTTGCGCCGTGCAAGGGTTGTCGAATTTTTGAACCTTAATCCGGCTGTTGGGCACGGCCGAGGGGCTGACGAAGCAGGTCTCTGGCCAGGCGCGAGTGCCCCCCGGACTGCCTGTCCGGGGGGTGCGAGCAACAACGCCAGAGGCCTGAAGCGGC
>CAMCNQ010000062.1 GCA_945875955.1 Limnohabitans sp. Rim8
TCCAGCAGCACCACCTGGCCGGGGGCCACGTCGACACCGTCAACCCAGTTGGCCAGCAGCGGCACCGGCCTGCCCAGCAACTCGGCCAAGCGCTTGGCCACCGGGGCCAGCGAATCTTCGGGCTTGAACGCACCCTCGGTGGGGCGGCCCAAATGGCTGGTCACCATGACGGCGGCACCGGCCTTCAGCGCCATTTGTATGCAGGGCACGCTGGCGCGCACCCGGGTGTCTTCGGTGATGCTGCCGTCGTCGGCCTGCGGCACGTTCAGGTCGGCGCGGATGAAGACCCGGCGCTTTTCGGCAAAACCGCTTTGCACCACTTCGGAAAAACGCAGCACCTTCATCTTGCAGCCCCCACCACGCGGGCCATTTCCAGGCACTTGTTGGAATAGCCCCATTCGTTGTCGTACCAGGCCACCACCTTGACAAAGGTGCTGTCCAGCGCAATGCCCGCTTCGGCGTCAAACACCGAGGTGCAGACCTCGCCCCGGAAATCGGTGGAGACCACCTTGTCCGTGGTGTAGCCCAACACGCCCTTGAGCGCGCCTTCGCTTTGCGCCTTCATCTCGGCGCAAATCTCGGCGTAAGTGGCCGGGCTGCTGAGCTCGGCGGTCAGGTCCACCACCGACACGTCCGAGGTGGGCACGCGAAACGCCATGCCCGTGAGCTTGCCCTTGATCTCGGGAATCACCACCCCCACCGCCTTGGCCGCCCCGGTGCTGCTGGGGATGATGTTTTCCAAAATGCCCCGGCCGCCGCGCCAGTCTTTGTTGCTGGGGCTGTCCACGGTCTTTTGGGTGGCGGTGGCCGCGTGCACGGTGGTCATCAGGCCGCGCTTGATGCCCCATTTGTCGTTGAGCACCTTGGTGATGGGCGCCAGGCAGTTGGTGGTGCAGCTGGCGTTGCTGACAATCGCTTGCCCGGCGTAGCTGGCATGGTTCACGCCATACACAAACATGGGTGTGTCGTCTTTGGACGGGGCCGACATGACCACCTTTTTGGCGCCTGCGGCCAGGTGCTTGCCCGCGCTGTCTTTGTCCAAAAACAAGCCGGTGGCCTCGATCACCACATCGGCACCCACCTCGTTCCACTTCAAATTGGCCGGGTCGCGCTCTTGCGTGAGGCGGATCTTTTGGCCGTTGACCACCAAGGTGCTGCCTTCGACCGACACCGTGCCTTTGAAGCGGCCATGCACGCTGTCGAACTGCAGCATGTAGGCCAGGTACTCGGGCTCAAGCAGGTCGTTGATGCCCACGATCTCGATGTCCTTGAAGTTTTGCACCGCGGCGCGAAACACCATGCGGCCAATGCGGCCAAATCCGTTGATGCCAATTCGGGTGGTCATAGGGTGAATTTCTTTCAAAAAAATGGGATTGCACTTTACAAAAGTGCAGAAAAATCATCGATCACACGGTCGGGTGCGCTGGCCTGCACCGGCTCCCCCATGTTGTAGCCATAGGGCAACAACCACACCGCCATGCCTGCGTTGCGGGCGGTGGCCGCATCGATGGACGAGTCGCCCACAAACAGGGCCTGCGAGGCCTTGAGCCCCCAGCGCGCGAGGCAGTCCACCACGCCGTGGGGGTTGGGTTTTTTGACCGGGAATGTGTCGCCACTGACCACCACGTCAAAGGCTTGCAGCAAGCCATGCACACGCAAGACGGTGTCGGTATAACGGCCTTCCTTGTTGGTGACCACTGCCAGTTTGCAGCCGCGTGCCCGCAAGGCCGCCAAGACCTCACGCACCTCCGGGTACAAGTGGCTGCGCGTGCCGCAACGCGCTTGGTAACAACGGTCAAAAATCGGCAGGGCCTGTTTCAGATCAGGCCCACTGCGCACCTGCTCAACCGGGGTCTGAGTGACGCTGGCCAGCGCCTGAATCAGCAGCTCTTTGGTGCCGTGGCCAATCCAGTCGTTGACCTGTTGCTGCGTGACCTCGGGCCAGTCAAAGAAGCGCAAGCAGTCGTTCACGGCATCGGCGATCTCGGGTGCGGTTTCGACCAAGGTGCCATCCAGGTCAAAGAAATAGGCTTTTTTGTCTGTCGTCATGGGCGCACGCCTTCAGTTGCTGGACGGCACGGTGTGTGCAGGCCATGGGTTTTCGTGGCGGTGTGTGTGGCGATGCACCAAGGTGGTCACCGCCTCACACACGCGCTCGGTGGTGATGCCAAAGTGGGCATACAAAGCACTGGCCGGCGCCGATTCGCCAAAGCTGGCCATGCCGATCACCATGCCGGTGCGGCCCACGTATTTGCGCCAAAAATCGGGATGCGCCGCCTCCACCGCCACCGTGGGCAAGCCAAGCGGCAGCACCATGTTTTGGTAGGCCTCGGGTTGCCGGTCAAACACATGGGTGCAGGGCATGGACACCACGCGGGTGGCCATGCCCTGGCTGGCCAAATGGGCCTGGGCTTTCATGGCCAAGGAGGTCTCGGAGCCCGTGGCCAAGATGATGGCCTGCGCCGCGGGCATGTCGGACAAGATGTACCCGCCTTGGCGCACTTTGCTGGCATCGGCCACATCGGTCAGCAATTGGGGCAGGTTTTGCCGCGACAAAGCCAGCACACTCGGGCCGTCGCGGCGCTCAACTGCGCAAGCCCAGGCCACGGCGGTTTCCAGGCCATCGGCAGGACGCCACACGTCAAGCCCGGGGATGATGCGCAAGCTGGGCACATGCTCCACGCTTTGGTGGGTGGGGCCGTCTTCGCCCAAGCCGATCGAGTCGTGGGTGAACACATGGATGACGCGTTTTTTCATCAGCGCGGCCATGCGGATGGCGTTGCGTGAATAGTCTGAAAAAGTGAGGAATGTGCCGCCATAAGGCAGGTAACCGCCATGCAGCGCGATGCCGTTCATGATGGCGGCCATGCCGAACTCGCGCACGCCATAAGACAGGTGGTTGCCCCATTGGTCGCGACCGGCTTTGACACTGTTTTTGAAATGGGTCAGGTTGGAGCTGGTCAGGTCGGCGCTGCCACCAAAGAACTCGGGCAACAAGGGGGCCAATACGTCCAGCGCGTTTTGACTGGCTTTGCGCGTGGCCACCGCCTCGGGTTTGGCCACAATGGCGGCCAAGGCCTTTGGCAAGCCTTGGGTGTAGGCGGCGCTCAGCTCGCCTTGCATGCGCCGCTCGAACTCGGCGGCTTTTTCGGGTAACGGCTGGCGTACAGGGCAAAGGCTTCGTGCCATTGGCTTTGCGCCCGCGCGCCTTTGGCCTTGGCATCCCACTGCATGGCCACGTCGGCAGGCACCTCAAAAGGCGCATGCGGCCAGTTCAGTGCCTCTCTGGTGGCTTGCACTTCGGCCGCGCCCAAGGCCGCGCCATGCACATCGTGTGTACCGGCTTTGTTGGGCGAGCCCTGGCCAATGACTGTTTGGCAGCAAATCAGGGTGGGGCGGCCATCGGGTAAATTCGCTTGCATTTTGGCCGCCGTGATGGCCGCGTCAACGGCCTGCGCGTCGTGCCCATCGACACCGGCGATCACGCGCCAGCCATAGGCCTCAAAGCGCTTGGGCGTGTCGTCGGTGAACCAGCCTTGCACATGGCCGTCGATGGAGATGCCGTTGTCGTCGTACAGCGCCACCAATTTGGACAAGCGCAATGTGCCTGCCAGCGAGCAAGCCTCGTGGCTGATGCCCTCCATCAGGCAGCCATCGCCCAGAAACACATAGGTCATGTGGTCCACGATGCAAAAGGACTGGCCGTTTTCTTCTTGGTTGAATTCTTGGGCCAGTAATTTCTCAGCCAAGGCCATGCCCACCGCATTGGTGATGCCCTGCCCCAACGGGCCGGTGGTGGTCTCTACCCCGGGCGTGACATCCACTTCAGGGTGGCCTGGGGTCTTGCTGTGCAGTTGGCGGAATTTTTTCAATTCGGCCATGGGCAAGTCGTAACCCGTCAGGTGCAACAAGGCATAGATCAGCATGGAGCCGTGGCCGTTGGACAACACAAAGCGGTCGCGGTCGGGCCATTGCGGATTGCTCGGGTTGTGTTTGAGGTGCCTGTTCCAGAGCACTTCGGCGATGTCGGCCATGCCCATGGGGGCGCCGGGATGGCCGGATTTGGCCGCTTCGACCGCATCGACGGCCAGCATGCGCAGGGCATTGGCCATGCGTTGGGCCATCTCGGGCGTGGGGTGGTGGGGGTTCATGCCGGGCCGCCCGCTCAAGCCAGGCCAAGCGCCCGTTTGCGGCGCTCCATCATGCGCCAGACAAAGGGCGTGAAGATCAGTTGCATGGCAATTTCCATCTTGCCACCGGGCACCACGATGGTGTTGGCCCGGCTCATCCACGAGTCGTTGATCATGTTCAGCAGGTATTGAAAGTCAATGCCCTTGGGGTTGGCAAATCGGATCACCACCATGCTTTCGTCGGCCGAGGGAATGTCGCGTGAAATGAAGGGGTTGGACGTGTCCACCATGGGCACACGTTGAAAATTGACATGGGTGTGCTCAAACTGCGGCACGATGTAATTCACATAGTCGGGCATGCGGCGCAAGATGGTGTCGGTCACCGCCTCGGTGCTGTAGCCACGCTGGTGCTTGTCGCGCCAGAGTTTTTGTATCCATTCCAGGTTGATCACCGGCACCACCCCCACGCGCAGATCCGGGAACTGGGCGATGTTGTGCGCCGAAGTCACCACCGCACCGTGCAGGCCTTCGTAAAACAGCATGTCGGTGTCTTCGGGCAAGGTTTCCCATGGCGTGAAAGTGCCTGGCTCTTGCTTGTAGGGGGCCGCTTCTTGGTCGTTGTGCAGGTATTTTCGCGATTGGCCCCGACCGGTCTGGCTGTAATCGCGAAACAGGTTTTCAATCTCGCCAAACAGGTTGTTGTCTGAACCAAAGTGGCTGAAGTTCATGTTGCCTTCTTTTTCAGCCTGTGCCTGTCGCAGCTTCATTTCCTTGCGGTCGTAGCGGTGAAAGCTGTCGCCCTCGATGATGGCGGCTTTGACGCCTTCGCGGCGAAAGATGCTGGAAAACGTGCGCGTCACCGTGGACGTGCCCGCGCCGCTGGAGCCCGTGATGGCAATGATGGGGTGACGTTCGGACATGAAAAAAATCTCCTGGTTTCTGAGGGGAATCAAGGGCCTGTGCCCAAGGGCACAGGCTCAATCGCGGAACAGGCTGCGTTCGGCAAACAAAGGGGTGTGGGAGTCGAACTGTGGGGGCTCGGCGTGGTAGCGCTCAATGCGGTCCACCTCGTTTTTGGAGCCAAACACCAGGCCAATGCGTTGGTGCAAACTGGTCGGCTGCACATTCAGCATGGGTTGGTGGCCCGTGCTGGCGCGACCACCGGCTTGCTCCATGATGAAGCCCACAGGGTTGGCCTCGTACAACAGGCGCAGACGACCGGCCTTGCTGGGGTCTTTGTTGTCTCGGGGGTACATGAAGACACCGCCGCGCATCAAAATGCGGTGGGCCTCGGCCACCATGGAGGCGATCCAGCGCATGTTGAAATCTTTGCCACGCGGGCCGGTCTTGCCCGCCAGGCATTCGTCCACATAGCGCTTGACCGGGGCCTCCCAAAAGCGGCTGTTGGAGGCGTTGATGGCGAACTCTTGGGTGTCTTCGGGCACACGCAGTTCGGGGTGGGTGAGCATGAATTCGCCCATCACCGGGTCCAAGGTGAAACCCGCCACGCCGTTGCCCACGCTCAGCACCAGCATGGTGGTGGGGCCATACAGGGCATAACCCGCAGCCACTTGCTTTGCACCGGGCTGAAAGAAGTCGGTCTCGCTCAAGGGCCCACCTGCGGCAAGGGCTTCGGGTGCGCGCAAGACACTGAAAATACTGCCCACCGAGACGTTCACATCGATGTTGGAGGAGCCATCCAAGGGGTCAAACACCAGCAGGTATTTGCCTCTGGGGTGCTGGGCTGGAATGGCGTAGGGCAAATCCATCTCTTCAGAGGCCATGCCGGCCAAGTGGCCGCCCCACTCGTTCATGCGGATGAACAAATCGTTGCTGACCACGTCGAGTTTTTTCTGGGTCTCGCCTTGCACATTGATGCTGCCGCCCGCATCGGCACCGTGGTTGCCATACATGTCGGCCAAAGCCCCATAGGCCACCGACTTGGCAATGGCTTTGCAGGCCATGGCCACGTCCAGGATCAGGGCATTGAAGTCCCCACTGGCATCGGGAAAACGACGGCGCTGCTCGATCAGGTATTGCGTCAAGGTCGGGGTGGTGCGTGGGCTTAAAGACATGAGAAAAGGAATCCCTGAGGTTTTTAATTTTGAACAACGAAAACTCAACTCACGCGAAAGCGGCCCGCTTGAGCGCTTGCACCACGCCGCGGTAACCGCCATCGGCGTCGGGCGCGCCAAACACCGCGCTGCCCGCCACACAGGTGTCAGCGCCAGCGGCCACGATCTGGGCGATGTTGTCGGTCTTCACACCGCCGTCGACTTCCAGCGCGATGGGCTTGCCGCCCCGGGCCACATGGGCCTGGATGCGCTGGCGTGCAGCCAGCAATTTGGGCAAGGTGGCCGGTATGAATTTTTGCCCGCCAAAGCCGGGGTTCACAGCCATGAGCAAGACCACGTCCAGGCGGTCCATCACATGGTCCATCCAGTCCAAAGGGGTGGCCGGGTTAAACACCAAACCCGCTTGGCAGCCGTGGTCACGGATCATTTGCAAAGTGCGGTCCACATGGCGGCTGGCTTCGGGGTGGAAGGTGATGATGTTGGCGCCGGCCTTGGCAAACAAGGGCACCAATGCGTCCACCGGCTCGACCATCAAATGCACATCGATGGGGATCTGCACATGCGGGCGAATGGCCTCACACACCAGCGGACCTATGGTCAGGTTGGGCACATAGTGGTTGTCCATCACGTCAAAGTGCACCCAGTCGGCCCCTGCGGCCTCGATGGCGCGCACCTCTTCGCCCAGGCGGGCAAAGTCGGCCGACAAAATCGATGGGGCGATGCGCAGCGGGTTCATGCCTTGTCCATAAAAGCGCTTTGGTGCCACTCGCGCAACTGGGCCACGCCCACACCTTGCAAATGGGGCAGTGTGCGCAAAGCCCCTGTGAAGTCGTGCGCCGCCGTGAAATCGTTGGGCGTGACCACGGTGGCCAATCCCGCCCCCATGGCGGCGCGCAAGCCGTTTTCTGAATCTTCAAAGGCCAGGCAATGGCGCGCTTGAAGCCCCAAACGCGACAAGGTTTGCGTGTACACCATGGGGTCGGGTTTTTTGCGCGGCGCGGTGGAGGCGTCCTCGACCACCGAGAAATGGGCTTTCCAATCCGCACCCAAGGCTTTGCGCAACAAGGCCGCAATGTTGACCGGCGAGGTGGTGGTGGCAATGGCCAGTTGCAGGCCTTGCGCGCCGGCTGAACACAGCAAGTCCAGCACACCGGGGCGCATCTGCACCGCACCGTCTTTCACCGCCTGCTCATAGGCGGCGGTCTTGATGTCGTGCAACTGTGCAATGGTGTCCTCAAGACCCCCAACGCCAATGTCTTTGATATCAGTGGCCTGGCTTTGCCAATGGGCCTTGATGCGTTCTTTCCCCCCAGATACCGCCAGCAGCCGGGTGTAAAGCGCGGTATCCCAATGCCAGTCAAAACCCAACTCAGCAAAGGCGTGGTTGAATGCCGCCAAGTGCGCGCTTTCGGTATCGGCCAAGGTGCCATCGACATCAAAAATCAGGGCTTTAAGCATGGCCTTCCGTTCTTCATGCAAAAACAAGAGCCCACTTTAAAAAAGTCTGTCGCTGCCGTAAATTCAATATTCGTAATATTTAAATTAACAAATGACTTAACAAAGAAGAATTCATAGTGTAAAAAACTTGCACGATGCGCTGAAAAGCACCCGCTACGTTTCATCTTCAAGCGGCCTGATCTTCGCTCTGGACCGTCCAGCAAGGGAAATTCCCAGGGCTGTTGGGAACACCGCAACCTTGCGTTTAAGCCGAACTTGGCCGTTGGAGAACAAAAACCTCCACCGCCAGATTCATCAGGCAACCGGCTTTGGTCTTTTTTTACAGGCACCGAGAACCTGGTGGTCGCCGCAGATGCGTTGCTGCGCCTGGGGGTTCATGGGGGTCTGGACTGGTAATGGGGCCCTTTGACTCGCCCATAAAAGTGCCGATGCCCAGTGAACGTCTGTGCTGTAAGAAACTCAGGCCATGGGCTAAATTAGATAATATAGGCCATAAATAAAGTAAAAAATAAATGAAAAACGCCACTTTTCGCCAATTGCGGGTTTTCAACGAGGTGGCTCGCCACCTGAGTTTTGTTCGGGCGGCAGAGAATTTGCACCTCACCCCACCGGCCGTGACCATGCAAATCAAGGAACTTGAAGGCCATGTGGGCATGCCGCTGTTTGATCGCCGGGGCAAACAAGTCAGCCTGACCACCACCGGCGAGTACATGCTGGTGTATGCGCGCAAAATCCTGGCCACGGTCAAAGACGCCGAAGACGCCGCTGCCCGGCTGCAGCGGGCCGAAACGGGCGTGCTGACCATTGGTTTTGTCAGCACCGCCAAGTATTTTCTGATGCGCTTGTTGGCCGACTTTCGCAGCACCCACCCCGGCGTAGACATCCAAATATCCATTGGCAACCGCGACCAACTGGTCATGATGCTGCACAACAGCGAAGTCGACATCGCCGTGATGGGACGCCCGCCCAAAGAGTTGGCCACCCGGGCTGAGCCTTTTGCGGCCAACCCGCATGTGTTTGTCTCGTCCATGAACCATCCCTTGGCCCAACGCGAACGCCTGACGGTGGAGGACCTGCGACCTTACGACTTCATCGTGCGCGAACCGGGCGCGGGCACGCGGGCCGCCATGGAGAAATTTTTTGAGGACACGCACGTTGAGCCGCGCATGAAAATCCAACTGCAAAGCAACGAGACCATCAAGCAAGCCGTCATGGCGGGTTTGGGATTGGGGTTTTTGTCCATGCACACCATTGGCTTGGAGTTGGACCTGAAAATGATACGCATGCTGGACGTGCAAGAAGCGCCGGTGGTGCGGTCTTGGAACGTGGTTCACACGCAGTCCAAGATGCTGTCGCCAGCGGCCGAGGCTTTTCGCTATTTCATGCTGGAAAAGGCAGAAGCCTATCTGGCCCAACATTTTGGCCAACACTGGCCAAAGGCCGCATGAGTTGGCCATGCACTGAGCTCAAATGCACAAAACCGCCAGCCTCCGACAACGACTTTTTTTGATCTTGAACTTTAAAAGCCAACAGGACAAAAGGGCTGCATGGGGTTTTTCTTGGTTGATCGAATCGGTCATGCAACTGCGCCTCGAGTTCAACTCAGACAAAACCAGAGTCTGACGACTGCGTCATGGCAAGGCTTGCAAGGCACTCAAGCCGGGGTTTGGCGCAAGGTTCGACTCAAAAGGATGACGGGCAACAAGCCGACCAGAACCAAGGCCAAGGAGGGCAAGGCCGCTTCGCCCAGGCGTTCGTCGCGCGCCAATTGGTAGGCCACCACGGCCAGCGTGTCGCTGTTGAATGGCCTGAGCACCAAGGTGACGGGCAATTCCTTCATCACGTCCACAAACACCAGCAGCAAGGCCGCCAAGCTGGTGCGCTTGAGCAAAGGGGCATGCACCCTTTGCATCAGGCCCCAACCCGTCACGCCCAACATGCGGGCGGAGTCATCCAAACTCAGCGGAATGCGGGCATAGCCGCTTTGCACCGACTGCAAAGCCACCGCACAAAACCGCACCAAATAAGCCCAGACCAAACCCAAGGAAGTGGCGGTGAGCCAAGCCCCGGCGCTCGAATCGGGCCAGGTTTTCTGTATCCACCCCACAGGCAAGAGCAAACCCACCACCACCACCGCACCCGGAATGGCATAACCCAGCCCAACCAAGCGCATGGTCAGCGTGCCAAGGCCATTGGCGCGGGTGCGCACAGCAAAGGCCAGCGCCAGCGCCACCCCTACCGCCAACACGGCCGTGAAAGCCCCCAAGCGCAGACTGGTCAAGGCCCATTGGCCAAAACGCGCCCATGGCAGGGCCGTCGTCTCCCCCAGCATGGCGCTCAGCATGATCCCCACAGGCAAGACAAAACCCAGCAAAACCGGCAATCCGCAAACCAGCCAAGCCAGCAAACAGGCCCCACCTGTGAGGCGCACCGGCTGGGCATCGGCCGTGCCTTGGCGAGCGCCGCGCCCCTGATTGAAGCGCATGCGTTTTTGGGCCTGCTGCTCCAGCTGCAGCAAGACCACCACCACCCCCAACAGCAAGGTGGCCAGTTGCGCCGCAGCGACAGGGTTGTCCATCGACAGCCAGGCTTTGTAGATTCCCGCTGTGAAGGTTTGGATGCCAAAGTAACTGGACACGCCAAAATCGGCCAAGGTTTCCATCAGCGCCAAGGCCACGCCAGCGGCGACGGCAGGCCGCGCCAATGGCAAGGCAATCTCACGTATGCGGCGGGACAAGGGCGCGCCCAACAAGCGGGCGGCCTCCATCAGACCCGAGGCCCGCTCGACCAAGGCGGTGCGTGCCAAGAGGTAGACATATGGGTAAAGCGTCAAGGTGAAGACCAGGGCCGCACCCCAGAGGCTGCGCACATCGGGCCACAAACGCCCCTGCCAGCCCAGGCTTTCGCGCAAGGCCATTTGCAACGGACCGCTGAACTGCAAAAAGTCGGTGTAGGCATAGGCCACCACATAAGCGGGCATGGCCAAGGGCAAGAGCAGCAGCCACTCCAAAACGCCGCGCCCCGGAAAATCAAACAAGGTCACCAGCGTGGCCGTGGCCAATCCCAACAGGGTCACCCCAAGGGCCACCATGAGACACAGGCCCAGCGAGGTCAGCGCGTACTCGGGCAAAACGGTTTGACCCATCTCGCGCAAAATTTGGGCGCTTGGCCCGCTCCACTGCAACCAGGAGCCGAGCACAGCCAGCACGGGCAAGACCAAGGTCAATGCCAGCAGCAGGTACAAAAAGGGAAGCAGGCCTGAAAACAAACGGGCCCCAAGGCGGCCCATCACAAAGCCCAATTACACACAGTCATGACCCATTGTAAAAGGGCCATTCAGGGCTTGCGGGCATATCTTGCCAAATGGCCTGCCGCAAACCTGGGTCAAGCCACAGGTCAAAGCTGAAAAGCTGGCTCAGCCCTTTTGGCCCCAAAGGCTTGACAACGCAAAGGCACAAGCGCTTGCCAAGTGCCCTTGGCGAGGCTCAGCCCATGGCAAGCTGCCTACAATCACCCACATGTATTTAGAACTGCGCCAACTGGATGTCCAATACCCGGGCCAAAAAACGCCCGCCGTGCATGGTGTGAGTTTGGCCCTGCGTGCGGGGGACATTGGGGTCTTGATCGGGCCTTCAGGCTGTGGCAAAACCACTTTGTTGCGCGCAGTTGCAGGGCTGGAGCCTGTGTCTGCAGGCCAGATGGTGCTCAACGGCCGGGTGGTCAGCGATGCCGCTCACACCGAGCCGGCCGAAAATCGCCGCATCGGCATGGTGTTTCAAGACCATGCGCTTTTCCCCCACATGGATGTGGGGCGCAACGTGGCTTTCGGTTTGGCGCATTTGCCCCCACCCGAGCGCGCACAGCGCGTGCGCGAGGTGCTGGAGTTGGTGGGCTTGGGCGGCCAACAAGCGCGCTTTGCCCACGAACTGTCAGGCGGGCAACAGCAGCGTGTGGCACTGGCACGCGCCTTGGCCCCGCAGCCGGCCTTGTTGTTGCTGGACGAGCCTTTTTCCAATTTGGACGTGGACTTGCGCGAACGCCTGGCCAACGAGGTGCGCAGCATCTTGAAAGCGGCCCAGGCCACGGCCTTGTTGGTCACCCACGACCAGTTCGAGGCCTTTGCCATGGGCGACACGATAGGCGTGCTCAACGAAGGCCGCTTGCACCAATGGGACAACGCCTACAGCCTCTACCACCGGCCGGCAACGCGTTTTGTGGCGAATTTCATAGGGCACGGCGTCTTCTTACCCGCGTCCCTGCGGCAAGACCATGGTCAGACGGTGGCCAGCACGCCTTTGGGCGATCTGTCCGATGCGTCTGCTTTGCCCATGGCCGCCCCTGAAAACGAGCTGTGCGATGTTTTGCTGCGCGCCGACGACATCGTCCACGACGATGCAGCACCGGTGAAAGCCCAGATCATTCGAAAAACATTCAGGGGCTCGGAATTTTTGTACACACTCCAGCTGCACAGCGGCGAGCAGCTGATGGCCCACGTGCCCAGCCACCACGACCACCATCTGGGTGAGTGGATAGGCATTCGCGCCGAAGTGGAGCACGTGGTCACCTTCCTGCGAGACAGCGCCCCCGTCAAGCCCTGACCAAGCCAGACCAGCAGGCAGGCACTTTGTAGTGCAATTGAAGCAGGCGCGCATTTACAAAATGCTTGCGGCGGCCCATGATGTGTTTTCTTTAAAAAAGAATACAAAATCATTCGGGGAGACG